>JAFEBC010000708.1 GCA_018266095.1 Deltaproteobacteria bacterium | reverse complement strand
TGGTCCAGTGCAAGACCACGGCGCGCGTCTTGGAAGTGTCCAACTATCCCCTCGAGAAGGGCGCCCCCGTCACCCGCTGGGTGCACATCTTCCGCGACGTGACCGAGCGGCGGCGGCTGGAGGCGGTCGCCGAGGCCATCAACGTCAACGAGCACCTGGGCTTCATGGTGTCGGCGCTGCGGCACGAGTTCGGGAACGCGCTCAACGTGGCCAAGCTGGTGGCGTCGGTGCTGCGCGAGGACTTCGAGTCCACGCTCACGCCGGACATGGTGGTCTACGTCGACCGCATGAACGAACAGCTCGGGCGCATGGAGTATCTGCTCAAGCTGCTGCGCTCGTACTCGTTCGCGGACGTGGTGAGCTCGGAGCCCATCAATTTGTGCCGCGTGCTGATGGACTTCGCGCGGCTCACCTCGCACGACTTCTCCAAGCGGCGCGTGGAGGTCGGGCTCGACCTGCCGCTGGGCGTGAACGCGCTCTGGGTGCGCGGCGACCCGAAGGCGCTCCATCAGGTGCTCTTGAACCTCGTGTGCAACGGCGCCGAGGCCATCCCCGACGATCGCGCCGGGCGCGTGGTGATGCGGCTCGCCGAGCGCGGGCGCGACATCGTGCTTGAGGTCGAGGACGACGGCGTGGGCATCGAGGCCGCCAAGGGGAGCCTGTTCCGGCCCTTCTTCACCACCAAGCCCAACGGCACGGGCCTGGGCCTCGTCATCGTCAAGCGGCTCCTCGGGGCCATGGGCGCCACCATCCAGCTCGAGGCGGGACCCGAGGGCGGAGCGGTCGCGCGCGTGACCCTGCCGAAGGCCGATCCGGCGCCCGCCGAATGAACACCAAGAACGTCCTCATCGTCGACGACGACGCCGCGTTCTGCGACCTGCTCGAGCGCGAGGCCAACAAGCGCTGGGGCCCGGCGGCGGTGGCGCAGACGCTGGCGCGAGCGAAGGAGCTCATCAGCCAGCGGCCCTTCGACGCGGCGCTGCTCGACCTGCGCCTGCCCGACGGCGAGGGCCTGAGCCTGCTCGAGCCGCTACTCAAGGCCAACGAGCGGGTGAAGGTGTTCCTGCTCACGGCCGATGGCACGGCGGAGTCGGCGGTGCGGGCGCTCAAGCTGGGCGCGCACGACTACTTCGCCAAGCCCATCGACCGGCAGAAGCTGCTGCACGCGGTGGACCTGGCGCTCAAGGCCAGCCTGCTCGAGCGCGGCAGCCTCCTGCAGCAGCGCCAGCAGCAGCTCGAGGGGACGCTCTCGCCCGAGCTGCCGCCGGAGCTGGACCAGCTCATCACCAAGGCCGCGTCGTCGCAGGCGCCGGTGATCATCACGGGCGAAACAGGGACGGGCAAGACGATGGTGGCGCGGCTCATCCACGCGCGCGGGGGCGAGGAGCGGCCCTTCATGCCGCTCAACTGCGCGGCGGTGCCGGAGACGCTGCTGGAGGCCGAGCTGTTCGGACACGAGCGCGGCGCGTTCACGGGCGCGCAGCAGCCGCGGCCGGGCCTGCTCGAGCTGGCCGCGGGCGGGACGCTCTTCTTCGACGAGATCGGCGACATCGCGCAGTCGCTGCAGCCGAAGCTGCTCACGGTGCTGGAGGAGCGCACGGTGCGGCGTCTGGGCGGCTCGCTCACCCGGCCCGTGAAGGTGCGCTTCATCGCGGCGACCAACAAGCGCCTCGCCGAGGAGGTACGCGCGGGGCGCTTCCGCGAGGACCTGTTCTTCCGGCTCGACATCCTGCGCATCGAGGTGCCGCCGCTGCGGGCGCGGCCCGAGAGCATCCCGCGGCTCGCGGCCGGGTTCTTGGCGGCGATCCACCCGGGCCTCGTGCTGGCGCCGGGCGAGGTCGAGCGGCTCTGCGCGTACCCCTGGCCGGGCAACGTGCGTGAGCTGCGCAACGTGATCGAGCGCGCGCACTGGCTCGAGGAGGGCCCCGAGCTGCACCCGTCGCGGCTTTTGGCGCCGGTGCGGGCCGAGGCCGAGGCGCGCGTGGGAGGGGCGGCGCGGCACGAGGAGCCGGCCGCCGGGCGAGAGCGCAGCAACGTGATCAGCCTCGGCGCCACGGACCCGGGCGCGATCGTGCCGCTCGAGGACCTGATCGACCGGCACATCCTGGAGACGTACCTGGCGCTGGGGCGGCATCAGCAGAACACCGCGTCGGCGCTGAAGATCTCGCTCTCGACCTTGCGCCGGAAGCTGATGGCGCTGGGCGAGCTCGGCAAGCGCGCTTAGGCCGAAGGTCCGGTTGGACCCAGGCACAGGAGCGCGCTCCCGCGTCACCTTCACGTGATCGACTCGTCAACTTGACGTGTCAGCGAAGCGCGATCGCGCAGGCTGCGCTCGGCTGGTGGCCGCCGCTCACGCTCCTCTCACGCGCCCTCACTCGGAGAGCCGCTCGCGGGCGTCCGGTGCGCAGCTTGGGCACGGCCCTTGCTCTTGCTCCCTGACGTGACCCGCCGAGACACCGTGCTCATCGTGGACGACGAGGAAGGCTTCGTGGCCTCCCTCGCGGAAGCGAGCGCGCGCAAGCCAGAGTCCTACGATCTGCTCACCGCCGGCGACGGCCAGCGGGCCATCGAGATCCTGCAGCAGAGCCACGTGGACCTGGTGGTGACCGACCTGCGCATGCCGGTGCTCGACGGCTTCGGCCTGCTCTCGTGGATGATCCGCCACCGGCCGCTCATGCCGGTGCTGGTGATGACGGCCTTCGGAACGCCCGAGCTGGAGAAGCGGGCCCTGGGCGCGGGCGCGCTCGGCATCCTGGAGAAGCCGCTCAGCCGCGAGGCGCTGCGGACGGCCATCCTCGCCAAGCTGCAGCAGCCGGTCGAGGCGCGCATGTCGGGCATCGGCCTGGAGAGCGTGCTGCAGCTCCTCGCGCTCGAGGGCAAGAGCTGCGTGCTGAACACGCCGGCCGGCCAGTTGTGCCTCTTGGACGGCAAGATCGTCGCGGCCACGGCGGGCGAGCTCAAGGGCGAGAAGGCCGCGGTGGCGCTGGTCTCGGCCGGCGGCGACAGCTTCACGCTCGGCAATCTCCCCCGGCAGCTCGAGCAGCACATGCTCCTGCCGGTGGACCACCTGCTCATCGAGGTCGCGCGCCTGGTCGACGAAGGCCTGGGCATCGATCACGTGGAGCTGGTGCTGGACGACGACAACTTCCTCGGAGAGGCGACCCTCACCTCACCGAACAAGGCTGACCCAGAGGGCAACACCGGAGCGGATCCCCTCACTGCTCCGAAAGCAGCGACCCCCGAGGGCAAAAAAGGAAGCATCGACATGTCGAACGTCAAGGACTCCCTGGAGAAGGCAGCGAAGATCGATGGCGCCATCGCGGTCGCGCTGGTGGACTACAAGAGCGGCATGACGCTGGGCGTGCTCGGCGGCGGGCCCCAGTTCAACATCGAGGTCGCGGCCTCGGCCAACACCGAGGTGGTGCGCTCGAAGATGAAGGCGATGGCGGGCCTCGGCCTCAAGGACAAGATCGAGGACATCCTCATCACGCTCTCGAGCCAGTACCACCTCATCCGCATGCTCGACAAACAGCCGGGCCTCTTCCTCTACCTGGCGCTCTCGCGCGACAGCGCGAACCTCGGCCTCGCGCGCATGAAGCTCGCGGAGGTGGAGAAGAACCTCGAGATCTGAGGCGGCCGTGTGCGCGTGCGCTGCGAATCAGGGGGCCAGAGGGAGGCGACGATGACCTCCCTCGGCCTCCGATTCGTGTCCGGTGCGCGACGTCTGTGGACCTCGCCGCAGTGAGCCGGGAGCGGACTCGCGTCGGAGGCGTTGGTGTGCGTGTCGTCACGCTCTTGCCCCACCGTTGGGCATAGACTTGGGCACCTCTCGAAAAGGGGTGTAGTGTTCCAGGGTCAGGCGCTCGCGGCTTGGAGGCTGGATGGAACTGAACGAAATCCTGCAGGTGGCCCTTCGCGGGGGCGCCTCGGACATCCACCTCAAGGCGGGTCTGCCGCCCATGTTCCGCGTGGATGGCTCGCTCGTGCCGCACAAGGATGCCCGCCGCCTGCCGCCGGAAGAGATCGGCCGCATGGCGTTCGGCATCATGAACGACTACCAGAAGGACAAGTTCAAGGCCCAGAACGAGCTCGACCTCGCGTACGGCGTGCCCGGCCTGGGGCGCTTCCGCGTGAACGTGTTCCAGCAGCGCGGCACCATCGGCGTCGTGCTCCGCGTGATTCCGTTCAAGATCAACTCGATCGACCAGCTCATGCTACCGAAGGTGCTGGAGAAGATCTGCGGCGAGCAGCGCGGCCTCATCCTGGTGACGGGCACGACCGGTTCGGGAAAGTCGACCACGCTCGCGGCGATGATCGACCACATCAACTCGAACGAGACCTGTCACATCATGACGATCGAGGACCCGATCGAGTTCTTGATCCGTGACAAGCGCAGCATCGTGAACCAGCGCGAGGTGGGCGTGGACACGATGACGTTCGCGCATGCGCTCAAGAGCTCGCTGCGTCAGGACCCGGACGTCATCCTCGTCGGCGAAATGCGCGACCTGGAGACGATCGAGACGGCGCTGACGGCGGCCGAGACGGGCCACCTCGTGCTGTCCACGCTGCACACGTTGGACGCGACGGAGTCGATCGCGCGCATCGTGAGCGCGTTCCCGCCGCACCAGCAGAAGCAGGTGCGACTGCAGCTCGGGTCGGTGCTGCGCGCGGTGGTCTCGCAGCGCCTGGTGCCGAAGGCGGACGGCAAGGGCCGTGTGGCCGCCGTGGAAGTGCTGGTCTGCAACACGCGCGTGCGCGAGATGATCGAGGACAAGGATCGCACCAAGGAGATCCCGACCGCGATCGCGCAGAGCTATGTGACGTACGGCATGCAGACGTTCGATCAGTCGCTGATGAGCCTCTTCAAGCAGGGGCACATCACGTACGACGAGGCGCTGCGGCAGAGCACGAACCCGGACGACTTCGCGCTGCGCGTGTCGGGCATCTCGGCGACGTCGGATTCGAGCTGGGACGACTTCGAGCACAAGGACGACGCGCTGCCGGCGCCGCCGATGTCGGCGAGCAAGGGTGCGCCTGCGCCCGCCAAGCCGTCGGGACAGGCAGCGCCCGCCAAGCCGCCCTCGGGGGCGCAGCCGATCGGCAAGGTGGCGAGCGGGCAGTCGCCCACGGCCAAGCCGGCGAGCGGGCAGCAGCCGGTGCGGACGCCGCCGGGAGGCAACGCGCGGGTGCCGAGCGCGCCACCTCCGAAGGCTGCGCCGGCGCCGGCCGCCAAGGGTGGCGACGACGACTTTCAAATCGAACGGTTTTGATTCAAGTCTGCCGACCTCCGAACACATCTTGAACCGCTCCGCGATCCGGTTTCCCCTGGGGAAACCTCCACCAGGGGTGAGCTGTCGCTCCCCCTGGACCCCCAACAAGCCGCCACCGGCGCCTGTCGCCAAGAGTGCAGACCTCTGATGAAGCGCATCCGGCCGGGCGGCGACGGGCCCACGAAATCGTCTGAGACCTTACGGAAATCGTCTGAGAACTCTCGGAAGTCGTCTGAGATGTTCCCCCAGAAATCGTCTGAGACCTTTCGGAAATCGTCTGAGACTTCTGGCAGATTCGGGAGGTCCCGAAAATCGTCTGACACCTCCGAAGCACCCGAAAAAACAGCCGAAAAGATGGAGCCGACGCCCATGCAGCGCGCCCTGCGCCTGCTCTCCTCGCGCGAGCGGACTGTGCGCGAGCTCGACCAGCAACTCCAGAAGCAGGGCGTGACCCCGGACGAACGTGCGGCGGCGCTGGCGCGGGTGAAGGAACTCGGGTACATCGACGACGCCTCGGTGGCCCGGGCGCGGGCGACGAGGCAGGTGGGCAAGGGCGAGGCGCCGCGGCTGGTGCAGCAGAAGCTCTTGCGGCAGGGAATCGCAGCCGGCGCGGCCCAGGAGGCGGTGTCGGCGGCGAGTGAGGGCAAGACCGAGGTCGAGCTGGCGAAGGCGGCCCTGGACAAGCGCTTGCGGGGACGTCCCGTCCGGGATGACAAGGAGCGGCAGCGGCTGCTCCGGTTCCTGATGGGGCGCGGGCACCGGCCGTCGGCGGCGTTCGCGGCGTTGAAGCAAGCGGGGCTTCCCGCAGTCGAAGTGGACGGAGAGCTGGATGACGATGGGTTCGATGAAGGGTAGCTCGCTCGCGGTGGCGCTCTGCGCCGCCCTCCTCTGCGCGTGCGCCGAGAAGGAGAAGATCGACATCACGGCCCCCGTGAAGGGCGAGGCCGGCACCAACGCCGAGAAGGGCTACAAGCGCGGCATCCAGGAGATGAAGGACGCCAACTACATCGAGGCCACGCGGTACCTCGAGTGGGTGCGCAACAACTTCCCGTACTCGCAGTACGCGTCGCTCTCGGAGCTGGCGCTGGCCGACATGGCCTTCGACCGCGACGACTACGCGACGGCCGCGGGCTCGTATTCGGACTTCGTGAAGGGGCACCCGTCGCACCCGAAGGCGGACTACGCGGCGTATCGCGTGGGGCTCTCGTGGTTCAACGAGCGGCCGGGCGAGTGGTTCTTCCTGCCGCCGGGCTACGAGAAGGACCAGACGCCAGTGCGCCAGGCGCTGGACACGCTGCAGAAGTTCACGCTGCAGTTCCCCAAGAGCGAGATGCTGGAGCAAGCGCAGCAGCTCATGGACCAGTGCCGGCAGCGGCTGGCGGCGCACGAGCGCTACGTGGCCGAGTTCTATCGCAAGCGCGAGGTGTGGAAGGCGGCCGCGGGGCGCTACCTCGTGCTCGCGGACCAGTTCGGCGACCTGGACCAGGGCAAGGTGCGCGATGAGGGCCTGTGGGGCGCGAGCGAGGCGTTCGCCAAGCTGGACGCGCCGGAGGACGAAGCGCAGGTGCTGACCCGCTTCGTCGAGGGGACCACGGACAGCAAGCGCAAGGGGGAGGCGCAGGAGCGCTTGAAGCTGCTCGCGAGCCGGCCGAAGAAGGTGGAGAAGGCCGAGGCGCCCGCGGACGCGAAGCCTGCGGATACGAAGCCGGTCGAGCCGAAGGCGGACGTGAAGTCCGAGAAGCCCGCGGACGAGAAGCCTGCGGCGCCCGCGGAGCAGCCCAAGTAGCGGCATCTATCGGCGTGGTGTGCCCGCCCGATCACTCAACGCAGAGACGCGGAAGCGCAGAAGACTCGGTTGGTGCCGCTTCTTCGGCGCTTCGGCGTCTCTGCGGTGAACCGCCGCCCGAGCACATCTGCACGAACTCGCGCCATCGCGCGCCCGGCTAGAACTGGCGGATGTACCCGAGTTGCAAGAGCGCCGCGATCTTCTGCGACACCTCCAGATCGCTCCCCGCCGCGCGATCGAGCACGGCCTGGACCACGCCGTAGTTGTGCACGAGCTGGATGAGGTCGAGCTCGTCTGGCGGCAGCTCACGCAGCTTGGCCGTGAGCGGCATGGCGATGCCGATGGCCGCGCTCGGGGCCGGGAGATTGCCGCGCGCGAGCTCGTCGGCCTGGTGCATGGCCTCCATCACGAGCTGCTCGGTGCCCTCGGTGATCTCGTTGGGGAACGGCGGCAGCTCGCCCTCTTGCGGGACGAACTCGAAGCCGCCCTGCGTCCAGCCCACCATGCGGTAGAGGGCCTTCTTGGGCGGCAGCGTGGGGTCGGCGTCGATGATGGCCGCGACCACCTTGCCGGTGCGCAGGTGCACGCGGCCGCCGCGGTAGCCCTTGATGACGATGGCGCCCGTCTTCTTCGAGGTGGAGAGGAGCTGCAACAGGTCGACGAGCGGCACTTCCTCGAGGCGGCCCTGCACCGACGCGCCCTTGCCGCCCGACTTCTGCTCCTGTGCCGCTGCCGTCCGCTCGAGCTGCGCCTGCGCCGCGCGCGCGTCCATGATGGGCACGCCGGCCTGCGTGCTCACTGCCACCATCTTGAGGATGCTGGTGCCGATGAGGATGCGGTCGCCCTCCTTGAGGCGCGCCTTCTTGATCTTCTCGCCGTTGACGAACGTGCCGTTGGTCGAGCCGAGGTCCTGGATGGAGATCTGGCCGGGCGCGAGCGTGATCTTCGCGTGCTTGCGGCTGACCATGTCCTCGATGAGGACCATGTCGAGCTCTGAGGAGCGGCCGATGACGAGCTCGCCCGACTCCTGCAGCGGGTACTCGCCGCCCTGGTATTTGCCGCTGATGAATTTCAGCGCGAATCCGCGTTCGCTCATCGGCTATCGACCTCGCTGAGCGGCAGGGGCCGCAGGACTCTTCGCCAGCTTCAAGTACATCGCCGCCGTCCGGTGCTCGGGGTCGACCTCCAGCACAGCCTCCCACTGTTGGATGGCCTCGTCGATCCGTCCGGCCGAGTAGAGCGCAGTCCCCAAGGCCACACGAGCGGGCAGGTACGCAGGCGCCGCGCGCGAGGCTGTCCGGTATTCGACAAGCGCAGCCTCGAGCTCGCCCGCGTCGCGCAGCGAGTTGCCGAGCTTGAGGCGCACGTCCACGAAGGTCGGGCAGAGATCGAGCGCGCGCCGGTACTCGATGGCGGCGTCCTTGGGACGGTGCACGCTGTTGTAGCCGTCGCCCACCGCGGCGTGCAGGTTCGCGAGCTTGCCCTTGCTGTAGCCGTCGAGCGGGGCCTCGCCGGACTTGTCCTTGCCCGACGCCTTCACCTTGAGGAGCGCGGCGCCGTAGACCTCTTGCGCCTGCTCGTACTTGCCGAGGTCGTTCAGCACGATGGCGAGGTTGAGCGCGGCCTCGACGTAGCCCGGGTTCAGCTCCAGCGCGCGCGTGAACGCCTTCTCGGCGGACTCGAACTCGCCGAGCTGGTGGTAGATGCAGCCGAGCATGTGGTGCACGTCGGGGAAGTCGTGCCCGCGCGCGACGACCTGCTCCAGGTGGCCAGCGGCCAGCGAGAAGTCTCCGCGATGGAAATGCTCGCGCCCGAGAGCGACCAGCTCTCGAATCTGGTCGTCCATGCGCATCCCGGATGACGCGGCCACACGCCTCCCCTTGAAGTCGGGGCTAGGACGTTAGCACGCCCCGCGATCGTGGCGCGAGTGGAAGGTGGTCAGGGCTGCGTGAAGCGGAGCACGAGGCGCAGAGGGTGGTCTTGCGACAGCTCGACACCCACCACGTGGTCTCCGCGCGGATCGTGCGCGTAGAGGCCTTGGCTCGCCTCGAGGATCTCGCAGGCGTCGCAGGCGACCGTCGCGGGAACGTGGCCGTCGGCGCCCGAGGAGCGGTCGCGCAGCTCGATGACGCGCTTGCCGCTGGGGGCGTTGCCTTCGGGGAGCGGAGAGGTGCGCTCGAGGTGCACGGCCAGGAGCGCGGTCGAGGTGGGGACGTCGTCGGTGCGCTCGCCGAGGACACGTGCGCGCACGAGCGGAACGGGCGCGAGCGTGGTGGTGAAGAAGCGCGCGAAGGCGCCTTGGGGCGCGTCCGCGAACACCGCGGTGTCCTTCTCGGCGGAGGCGGCGAGGAACTCGACCAGGGCCTGCTGCTCATTCGCGTCGAGGGCGCCGTTGCGGTCGCGATCGAAGGTCTGCCGGAACGCCTGCGCCTGCGGGCCGGGGCTCACTTCATAGTCGACCGAGACGCGCACGCGATGGGCGTCGATGCGCACCGCCAGCCGCTTGGGATGCGCAAACGCGTGCGCCCCTGCGTCGCCCGAGAGCGCACCCAGCAGGAGCGCAGACGACATCGCCAGCGCGGGCAGGAGAACGAGCGCCCTGCCCCGCCGCGCCACTACCAGGTGATCGTCCCGTCCACGGTCTCGCTGCTCGAGCTGCCCGTCGAGTCGAAGCCGGGGACGCTGGGCGCCCACGTGCGCGCCAGCGTGGCCTCGATGGTGCACACCGGGTGGTTCGGCTTGGAGTCCTGGTCGATCGCGCCGGTGATGGCGTTGTTGTACTCGGTGCCGCGGCGGTACGTGGACGGCAGGCCCGGCGCGCTGATGTTGTTGTTCTCGTCGAAGAGAATGCCCGCGCCGTCGGTGTCCTGGTTGAGCTTGAGCGAGCCCGAGCCGTTGAGCGTGAGCGAGCCGTTCTGCGTGCACGAGAGCGCCGCGATGGCCGCCGCGTCGTCGCCGCCGCCGACCGCCGAGAGCTTGTTGTAGTTCTTGTCGTGGATGCGCAGCGTGGCCTGGAAGTTCAAGCCGCTGGTGGGCGCGCCGGTGATGCTCGCGTTGCGCGCGGTCACCGGCGAGGGGTTGTAGAGCGCGCCCGACCACACGATGCGCACCGCGCGCCACAGCATGCGCGGGTCCTGCGTCTGGCCCTGGCCGTCGTCGGCGGAGTTGTACTTTCCGTCGCCGTTCACGTCGATGTACGTCTCGCCCGCGCTGCGCACGCCGTCGTCATCGGAGTCGACGAAGGGCTCGCCGTTCGAGGTGGTCGCGTCGAAGAAGCCGGCCACGCCCGGGACCGCGACCATGATCGTGGCCAGACCGTCGCGCGGGTTGTGCGTGATGCCCGTGCCGCTCTCCACCCAGCAGGGCTCGGCGTCGCAGTTCGCGGGATCCTGGCCGCAGGTGCTCGGGCAGAGCGGACGCGCCTTGCCGTTCGGGCCCAGCGGATCGACGTCGAGCGGCGGAACGTCGCCGGGCATGATGGTGTAGATGAGCTGCTGCGCGCCGCTGTCGTTCTTGAGCCACTGCAGGTGGCCCGCCTCGGCGAACGTCTCGATGGACGCGTTCTTGATCTCGGTCGAGTCCTTGTAGGCCTTCGCGGTGCAGAGGATGCGGATCGGATCGGTGCGGCCCGGCACCATGCCGCCCACGTTGGTGTTGGCGCAGGTGAACGTCAGGTTGTTCGCGAGCTGACCCGCGGGCACCAGCGTGGCGTCCTTGGTGAGGTTGATGGTCGTGCCGTCCTGCGAGAGCTGCGCGGTGACGGTGAACTTCCCGCGGCCCTTGCGCGGCGGGATGAGGCTGGCGATCGCCGCGCCGCTGGTGGTGTCCGCGTCGATCACGCCGGGCGTTCCGTCTGCGGCGCCCACGAACGTGCCGTCCGTCGAGGTGAAGTGGACGGTGACCGTGTCCTGGATGGGCCCGCCTGCCTTCATCACGTTGGCGGTGACCTTGACCGGCGTCTCGCCGTCGCCAGGGACGCTGGCGGGCGTGACCGAGAGCGTCATGGTGATCTCGGTCGAGCAGGCGGCGGACAGCACGAGGAGCGCGAGGGCGGCTGGGCGAAGAAGCGTCATGGTTCCAGGAGTCTAGCAGAAGTTGGCCGGCCACAGACCGGGCCCTTGACTGGTCGAAATCTGTCCGCAAGTTGTCCGTACAGAGGGGTGCGGCCCACAGCGGGCCCCGGAGGCATCAATGTTTCGCACAGCGGCAGTCATCGGAGTCGCCATCCTCGTCGCCATGTCGGTCGGCAACATCGTGCTGGGCGTGGCCGGCGGCATCATCGGGCTGCTCTTGTCGCTCGCGTGGCTGGTGCTGAAGATCCTCATCATCGGCGGCATCGCGTACTTCGTCATCGCGGCCATCTCGCCGGACACGGCGCGGCGGATCCGGGAGTCGATCGGCGGCGGCACGGGCGAGGGCGGCGGGACGGGGTCGATCTAGGCCACGGCGCTACAGGGTCTCGCGGGTCACCTTGCGCGCCTGATCGCACGTGCGAAACACCGACGCCGCGTGCCAGCCGGCGGCGTCGTGCTTGAGTTCGAGCGACTCTTCGAGTTGGCCACCGTGGTCGCCGCAATTGAGCGCCAGGCCGCCCTTGTGGGAGAGCGTGCGCCACAGCGCCGGCCGCATCAGCACCAGCGCCCGCTCGGGATGCTCGACGGTGCGGATCGCCTCGAGCTTGTGCGTCTTCTCGTCGAACGCGAAAGCGATGGCTGGCTGCATCGACGAGTCGATCGTGTCGATCTGCAGCACGAACTCGTGAGCCTTTCCGTCGCCGTCGAGGTCCTCGAGCTTCAGCACGGGCTGCTTGCGCGACGGGAAGCGCACCGCGGCCGCGTCTTGGGACGGCTTCCCCGCGACGCCTTCGCGCACGAGGGCGACGAGGTCGATGACCTGCAGAACCTCCGGCTTGCCGCCCTGGTCGCGCAGGCGAACGAGCCGCGCCTGACCTGCTTCCCCGTGCGCAAAGCCCGTGCACTGCGCGGTGTGGACGGCCTCCTCGTCCTGGCAGATCGGCTCCGGCGGCGCGGTGAACTCGATGCGCCAGAGCTCGGGCTTGCCGTCGACGAGCACGTGGGTGGATTCGCGGATCACCGGCGCGGGCGGGGCCGTTGCTGATGCGAGGACGACCAGGATCCCGAGGGCGCGCATGAGCGCAGACATAGCGCAGGCCCGGCGTCGTGGCACTCCCAGGCCAGGTCCAGCTACTCCTCCTCGTCGCTCGGTTGCAACGGCGAGCGCCTCCACTCCAAGTGCTCGAGAATTGCGCGCTCCGAGGCGTCAAACTGTGGGTGGTAGTGGTGCGAGTGTGGGGTCGGAACCCGCACCTCGCGCTCGGAGAAACTGCGGCTTCGCAGCGCGTCCGCGAAGCGATCGAGCGGCCCGTAGGCAAAGATCAAGTCGTGACGATCGTAGACGAGCGTGGACTCTTCGGCAGGTGAGTGCAGCCAGATCGAGTGGCGGGCGTCGCCCTCGAGGAAGCCGCGGTACCGCTCGAGCAACGTGTGCGTGAGTGCGCGCTCGAGAGGAATCGGGCTC
>JAFEBC010000707.1 GCA_018266095.1 Deltaproteobacteria bacterium | reverse complement strand
TCTTCGCCTCCAGGATGGCCTTGCGCAGCGGCGCCCCGCGCAGCAAACGTGAGATCCGCGCGAGCGCCTTCAAGTGGATCCCTGCAGAGTTCTCCGGCGCGAACAGCACGAAGAACAGGTGCGCCGGCTTGTTGTCGATGGCGCCGAACTCGATGCCCTTCACCGAGCGCCCGAAGCACGCGAGCAGCCCGGGCAGCATCGGCAGCTTCCCGTGCGGGATCGCCACACCCTCGCCGACGCCCGTCGAGCCCAACTTCTCGCGCTCGAACAGGACCTCGGCGAGCTTGCCCGCCACCAGCCCGGGCTGACTGCGAGCGAGCGCGCCGCACAGCTCCACCAGCGCGCCCGCCTTGTCCGCGGACGCGAGCTCAGGAAGGATCGAATCTTCGCGAAGGAACTCGGCGATCTTCATCGGTCCATCCTAAGGCCCGCTCCTCGGGTTCGCGCAGACGATACTACGCCTGCTTTGCAGCGTCCTTGCTGAGGATGGTGTCGTTGCCGGCCTGGATGAGCCCGAAGTTCCCGTCCTTGCGGCGGTACACGACGCTCACATCCGCCGGCGTGTCGGGCCGCGTGAACACCAGGAAGTCGTTGTTCATCAGGTCCATCTGCATCAGCGCCTCCTCGACCGACATCGGCTTGGCGAGGAACTCGTTGGTGCGGATCACATCCGGCTGAACGCCTTCAATCCCCTTGGCCTCCAGGATCTCGTAGCGCACGCGCACCGGCCCGCCCGCATGGATGTGCGCCGGACGGTGGCTGCGCAGACGCTCCTTGTACTTCTTGAGCTGCCTCTCGATCTTGTCGACCGCCATGTCGATCGACGCGTACATGTCCTCGCACTTCTCCTTGCCGCGGACGTGGAAGTGGCCCGCGTGCAGATTGATGTCAGCGTGGTGAAGGTACCGCTCGAGCGACAGCGTGACGTGCGCCTCGGTCACCTTGTCGAGGTACTTGTCGACCACCTTGGTGAGCTTGTCCGTGACGTGGTTCCGGAGAGCGTCGGTGGCGAACATGTTCCTGAAGGTGATGTTGACCTGCATGCGGGATGACCTCCGATGAGTACAGCGCGAGGCCTGCGTGGGTCCGTGCTGAGGGAGAGAGAAACGACGTAACGACTCGACGTGAACGACCTAGAAGTACCGTTTGCGCTTGCTGGACGGCAGGATTCCGAGCACCTCCCTGTATTTGGCGACCGTTCGCCGAGCGATGTCAACGTTCTGCGACCGCAGAATCTCCACGATCTTCTGATCACTGAACGGCTTGTCCGCCGGTTCTTTCGCGATGATCTGCTTGATCTGGTTCTTCACCGCCTCGGAAGCGATGTCCTCGCCGCCGACCCGCGCGATCGACGAGTTGAAGAAATACTTGAGCTCGAAGATGCCCTGCGGCGTGTGCACGTACTTGTTCGTGGTCACGCGCGACACCGTGCTCTCGTGCATGCCGATGTCGTCGGCAACGTGACGCAGGATGAGCGGCTTCAGAAACGCCACGCCCTTGTCCAGGAAGTCGCGCTGGAACTTGATGATCGAATCGGTGACCTTCACGATCGTGCGCTGCCGCTGGTGGATCGAGCGGATGAGCCACACGGCCGCGCGCATCTTGTCCTGGATGTACTCCTTGGCCTTGACGCCGTTGCCGCCGGCCATGCCCTTCATCGCCATGAGATAATGCTTGGACACGCGCAGCTTCGAGAGGCCGTCGTCGTTCAACTGCGTGACGTAGTCTCCGCCGATCTTGTGGATGTACACGTCGGGCGTGATGTATTGCGCCTGCTCGTTGTTGTAGAGGCGCCCCGGCTTGGGCTCGAGCTTGCCCAAGAGCTTCACCGCCGCCACCACCATCTCCAGCGGCACCTTCAAGTCCTTGGCGATGGCGGGATAGCGCTTCATCTCCACGTTCTTCAGGTGCTTGTCGATGATGGGCGTGAGCAGGTCGGCATCCGGATCGTCCTTGCCCTCGCCCTCGTTCAGGAAGTGATGCGCCTGCGCCGCCAGGCACTCGCGCAGGTCGCGTGAGCCGCAGCCCACCGGGTCGAACTTCTGGATGCGACGCAGCACCTTCTCCGCCGTCTTCGCCGACGCGCCCGCCTCCAGCGCGAGCACGACCAGCGGATCCGGCATGCCCGTGCGCTCCTTCTTCTTGGGCGCGGCCTCCTCTTCGTCGTCCTCCTCCTTCACGGCAACCTTCGCGCTCCCGTTGCCATTCCCGTTCGCGTGCACGGCCGGCGGCGGCGGCGCGCTCTCGATGAGCCCCGCCTCGCGCGCGAGCGCCTGGACCTCCTCGTCGGCCACCTTGAGCTCGTCGAGATCGGCCAGCACCTCGGGCTCGATCTTGAGCGCCGCCTCGCCGATGAGCTCGCCCTTCTCCGCGAGCTGCTCGAGCGCGGTTGGCCCGTCCGGATCGAGCACGAGATAGCCGTCGCGATCGAGGTTCCCGATGATGGTCGCGCCGAGCTTGCGCTCCTCATCGGTGAAGTTCGTCATGCGGAGCTGCTCTTCCAGGTGCTCGACCAGGCCCTCGGGCCGCGTGAGCGTGGCCTCGATCGTCGGCAGGTCCTCACTCGACCCGCCGCTCCCAGAGGGCGCCGTGTGCTGCGTCTGGTAGTTGTCGAGGTACTGCTCCCAGTCGATCTCGTCGCGGCGCACCTCACCATCGGCGGCCGCCTTCGCGTCGGGCTCCTTCTCGGGCGGGCGCTCCATCTGCGCCGTGTCGGAGGCCTCGGTGGAGTCCATCATCGCCGCGCCGTGCTCGGCGGGCGTCTCGGCCAGCTCGCTCTGCGTCGTCTCGGCCGGCTCTTCCAGCAGCGGATTCTGCTCGATCTCCGAGCGAATCATGTCCACCAGCTCGAGCCGGGAGAGCTGCAAGAGCTTGATCGCCTGCTGAAGCTGGGGAGTCATCACCAGCTGCTGGCTGAGGCGCAGGTTCTGCTTGAGCTCGAGAGCCATCTTGTTCTTTCGTCTCCTACTGTAGCGTGAAGCGCTCGCCCAGATAGACGGCGCGCGCCCGCGGCGAGGCCGCGAGCTGTTCAGGGGTTCCCGCTTCGAGGAGCTTGCCTTCGACGAGCAGCACGGCCCGGTCGCAGATGCCGAGCGTCTCGCGCACGGCGTGGTCGGTGATCAGCACACCGAGGCCCTTCTCCTTGAGTCTGTGGATGAGCTTCTGCAGCTCGGCGACGCCGATGGGATCGACGCCCGCGAACGGCTCGTCAAAGAGCAGGAATGAGGGCTCGTTGAGCAGGCTGCGCGCGATCTCGGCCCGCCGCCGCTCGCCGCCCGAGAGCGTCTCGCCGAGGGCATCCGCCACGCGCACGAGGTCGAACTCAGTCAGGCTCGCCTGCACGCGATCGTCGCGCTCGCTCGCGGAGAGCTTCTTGCCCTCGAGCACGAGCAGCAGATTCTGCCGCACGGTCAGCCGCCGGAAGATCGACGCCTCCTGCGGCAGATACCCCAGGCCCTTCTGCGCCCGCACGTGCAGCGGCAGCCCCGAGAGCGTCTGGCCGCTCAAGCGCACTTCACCAGCATCGGGCGCCACGAGCCCGACCACGCAGTGAAAGCTCGTGCTCTTGCCCGCGCCGTTCGGGCCCAACAAGCCCACGACCTCTCCGCGCGCGACATCGAACGAGACCGAATCGACGACCTTGCGCCCGCGGTACGTCTTGGTGAGCCCGATGGCCTCCAGGCGCGCCGCCGTGGTGGCCGCCTGCGCGATCGCGTTCGTGATCATCGGCGCGGAGGTCATCGGCCCTCCTTCGCGGGAGAGGCCGGCTGAGCGTCGGGCTTCAGGTGCGCGCGCGCCTTCTGCACGTGCACGAGCTTCGAATCCATCTCCAGATCGATGACCTCGCCATAGAGCACGTCGTCGCGATCCGTGAGCTGCGGCGCGCCCGTCATGCGCATGGTGCGCTCCTTGCCGGAGTACACCGCGCGCTCGCTCTTGCCCGTGCGCGTCCCTTGGCGAAGCTCGACGCCGCCGTCCATCACGAGATCGTCGATGGCCCCGCCCTCGCCCGTGCGCGCGACCATCTTGGGCGCCTTCACGGTGAGATCGCCGCGCTTCACCACCACCGAATCGGTGAACCGCATGGACTTGCGATCGCTCGCGAGCAGCATCCGCTTGGCTTGGATGTGCGTGGGCTGCGGCGGGCCTTGACCCTCGAGCGAGCGGTGCAAGAGGAGCCGCGGCTCGCTCACGTCCACCTCGTCGGTGGCCATCCGCAGCACCAGGACCTCGCCCGTCAGCGTCTCCTCGCCCTCGCGCAGCACCGGCCCCGGCGCCTTCACCGCGCCCGACGAGGGACCCGAGAGCGTCATCAATTCGGTCCGCGCGTCGTAGGTCGCGGTCTCGCCGTCGGCCGTGCGGGCGCCCTTCACCACGTGCACGGCGCCGTCGATGACGAACCGCTCGACCACCTGGCCGCCGAACGCCGGGAGCACGTCCTTCTGCTTGGGCTTGGCCTTCTGGCCGGCCTTCGCGGGCGCCTCCGCTGGCTTGGGCGCGAACTCGACCACCGCGTGCCGCCCGGTGATGTGCAGGTCGCCCTGGCGGAGGTCCACGTTCCCGTCGAGGACGCCCTTGTGCTCCTCGACCTGCATGGCGTCGGCCGAGTAGTCGATGGGCGGCTTGGCGTTCGGGTCGGCGGGCGGGGCCTTCGCGGGCTGGACCGACGCCCGTGGCGACCTCGCTGCCGTGCCGGCCTTGGCCTTCTGCGCAGACGCCCCGGGCACCGGATGGGCCCCCAAGGACAGCGCCAGCGCCGCGGCCGGGAGCACCATCATCGCGCGCCCCCGTTCACCTGGCCGCGCGGGCGCACGAACGACACCCGATGGCCCTCGGTGGGCGCCTCGGCGGCGTCGGCGAGCAGGCTGTATTGGGGTCCGGCGCAGCGCACCTCG
>JAFEBC010000706.1 GCA_018266095.1 Deltaproteobacteria bacterium | reverse complement strand
TGGGCGCCTCATCCCCGCCGGCTCGAAAGTGGTCCTCAATTGGACCGCGGCGAACCGAGACCCGAGGCGATTCGCGACACCAGACTCGTTCGAGCCGGTGGTCAACGCGCCGCACAATCTGGTCTACGGCATCGGCTCTCACGTTTGTCCAGGCCGCGCTCTTGCGACTTTGCAGCTCCGAGAAGCGCTCGCGGCCCTGCTGCGAAGCAGCAAGACGATTCGTTTGGCGGAGCGCGCTCCCCTTCGCGCGGCGGCTCCCACCGGCGGCTACGAGCATGTTTGGCTGAGGCTGAGCTGATCCGTACAGGCATCCACCTTGAGCGACGGAGCTTCCATGATAGGCTTTCGTCTTCATGGCTCGTCTCCACGATCTCCGGCTGCTGCCCCCGACCCAGGTCGCGCTTTTGCGCTTCCTCGGGCCGGTCGTCTGCTGCGCGGTCTCTGGTTAGAGCCACCCATCAGCGCCCGGCTCAGGCCGGGCGCAATCGTGCGGTCCGGCCTCGGCGCTTCTCACGAACCGAGGTCCATCATGTCACCGCCGCCCATCATCGTTGCCACCGAAGACCGCGATCGCTTGTTGGATCTGGTCGCCCGCGCTCGCGCCAACCAGGTCGCCGAGCAGCTCGAAGCCGAGCTTGAGCGTGCCCAGGTGATACCGCTGTCACAAGTGCCGGAGGATGTCGTCGTGATGAACAGCGCGCTGGAATACGAGGTCGTCGCGACCCATCAACGTCGCCGGCTCTCCCTCGTCTATCCTCAGGACGCGGAGTCGAACGCGGGTCGGGTGTCCGTGCTCGCGCCGCTCGGCTGCGCGCTCCTTGGCTTGCGCGTGGGGCAAGAGATCGATTGGCAGATGCCCGGTGGCTTGCGCAGCCTGCGTGTCCTCTCGGTCGAACGCGCTTCGTGAGGACATGATCCTCGCACTGACCACCTTCGGTCATGGCACGGCCACGCGTGACGAACTCGCCGCGCTGCTTAGCGGAGCGCGGCTTCAGCACGTCGTGGACTTGCGGCGCTTTCCAGGGAGTCGCCACAACGACGCAGCCGCGCGCGGGCACATCGAAGTGCTCGCGCGCGAGCTGAGCCTCGGGTACACGTGGGACGAACGCCTGGGCGGACGCCGCGCTCTTTCGCGCGCTGAAGACGCGGCATCGCCGGACACCTGGTGGCGCGTCAAGGCGTTCCGCGCGTACGCGGCCTGGACGCGCAACGACGCGTTCCGCGCGGGGATGTCGGAGCTGATCGCGGGCTTGGCGCGCCGGCGCACCGTGGTCATGTGTTCCGAGTCGGTGTGGTGGCGCTGTCATCGCCGAATCATCGCGGACGTTGCCGTCGCCACGCGCGGGGTGCGGGTGGTCCATCTGATGCACGACGGTCGACTCGTCGCACACGAGCTGAGCGCCGGTGCCCGCTTGGACGAACGCGGCGACGTCGTCTGGGACGGCGCGCCGTGATCCTATGCCGAGACGCCGCTGCGCGTGCTCACCATGGCACTCCGCGCACGAGCATGACGCCAGCCGCGACCAAGATCAGCGCGAAGACCACGTTCACGCGGCCAAGCAGGGATGCCTTGCGCCGTTCGCGCTGCGCTTCGGCGGACTGGGGGCTTTGGGCGATCGCCCGCGTCGCGCGAGGCCCCACGACGAAATCGTGGACCGCGCTCACCGTGAGGACGAGCGCGAACACGCCGAGCTTGAGGAGCACGGTCTTGCCGAACGGAGAGGTCAACCATTCCGCGCGGCCGAAGTCCGACAGCCGCACGCCGCGAACCCAGAGGTTGAACGTGCCGGTGGCCGCGAGCAGCAGGAAGCAACTCCAGCCGACGTTGCGAAACCGCTCGCCGGTCTCGCGTAAGAAGGCCGCGGCCTCCACGCGCCCACCCCGGCGAAGCCACGGGACGACGACCAAGACCAAGAAGGCCATGCCTCCGATCCAGACGGTGGCGGCGAGGCTGTGGCGCCACACCGAAAGCAGGTAGAGCGCACGCAGTGCTCTACGCTCGTCCCTGCGGCCAACCCAATGTCAGTAGAAAGCTACCGTCGGTCTCGGCCTGGACGTCGTGCTCGAGCCCAGGACCGAGCGTCAAAAACTGGCCGACTTCCAGGTGCACCGGCCTATTGGGAAGCTGGAGTCGGATCTTTCCTGCGAGAACGTGCACCGTTGCCGTGACCTGCGCGTGATGCTCGGAGATCGTGCCGCCCGCCCTGACCACCACCAAGATGACCCGGAGATCGGGCGCGCGGAGCAGCGTTCGCGCCGTATGGCCCTCGCGAGCATACGATTCTTCCTCGCGAAGCTCTCGCGTCAGGGACGCGAAGTCGAAGACGGCTCCGTGTTCCGCCGATGCTGGTCTACTCATGACTTGGCCTCCATGTTCGCAATCGCAAAAGCCGAGGAACTACGCCGCGCGCGAAGCTCGTCCACGATCAGGCGTTGTACTTCACTCGAGAGGAGGTCGCGGATGACCGGGAAGATGGTGCTCTCTTCCAGCAAGAGGTGCTCCTCGAGTTCGGCCTTGAGCGGAACCGCAATCGCCGCCAGCTGGCCTCTCGAGCGCTCGTCGAGCGGCTGTCGTCGGACCTGCTCGAGCGCTCGAAGCAAGAGCACGACCTGCTCTTCCTGCTGCGCATGCTCCATGCGCAACGTAGCGAGCGCGTCGTCCACCGCGGCTGACGAGCCGAGCAGTCGCGGGAAGATGCTCTCGTCTTCGTCCGCCACATGCAGCGGCAGGGCCTCGCGGAAGTATCGCGCGGCGTCTGCGCACGCCTGCGCGGTCTCGGCGGTAGGCACGTCACCACGTCGCGCCACCTCATTGCAGAG
>JAFEBC010000705.1 GCA_018266095.1 Deltaproteobacteria bacterium | reverse complement strand
CGATGCGGAACAGGTGGAAGCGCGCGACGATCGCGAACGCGAGCAGCGTGAGGCCGTTCTTCACCGCGACGTACGCGGCCGGATGGTGCAGGACGAGCGGACGCAGGAGCGGATTCGCTTCGCGCACGAGGCCGTGGCGCACGCACAGATACGTGAGCACGGTGTCGACGCTGGCGCAGGCGAAGGCCACCGCGAGCCAGCGCAGCACGCGGCCGCTGGGGCGATCCGTGAACGAATCCGACGTGCGCAACAGGCGCGTGGGCGTGTGCCTGCGGCGGCCGAAGAAGATGAAGCGGTTCAAGAAGCTGGTCGGCGTCTGGCGGCGGTCGAGGCCGACATAGCCGGGCGCGACGATCCAGTCGTATTCAGGCGCGGCGAGGCCGAGCTTCTCGTCGCGGGCGCTCTCGGGCGCGTCGGGGAGCGCGAACTCGGAGAGGGCCGACAAGGCCTCGCGGTGCGCGTCGGTGAGGAGCGTCCAGAAGCGCGCGTCGAACACGTCCACGGCGAGGCCGAGCACGGCCGTCAGGCGCGGCTCGCGCGACCACGGCAGGAGCGCGACGTAGGCCACTGCGGGGCCCGAGGACGCGGGCGAGCGATGCGTCCACAGCTCGGCGCGCGAGGACAGGCCCCCCGAGCGCAGCACGACCGGGTGCTTGCGCAGCGCCCGCGGACAGGGCGCGCCGCGCGGCTTCGTGGGCGGGCCCCAGAGGTGCGTCAGGTCGCGGCGCAGGGCCTCGAGGCGCTTGTTGCCGCGCAGCACGAACTGCACTTGCAGCGTGCGCGGATCGGGCGCGAGCGGCCGCACGATGGCGCCGCGGACCTGGGCGAGGCGCAGCGCGGTGGCGCGCGCGAGCGGCTCGAGGCCCGTGGGCGGACCCGGCGCGATCGTGCTGCGCGAGGAGCTGGGCTCGTCGGCCTGCGAGAGGAGCTGGTGCAGGAGCACGGACAGGCGCGCCGGCGTGGCGTCCGCGGGCAAGACGCGCGTCACCACCGACCAGGCCTGGGCGCCGACGATCTCGGGGAGCGCGTCGTACGAGGCGAGCAGCACGCGCCGCACGTCGGGCCGCAGCGCTTGCGCCGCGCGCAACAGCTCGAGCGCGCCCGGGTCAGCCTTGGCGTGCGTCACGATCAAGAGCTCGAACGGCCGCTCGCGCAGGTGCCTCAACGCCTCAGCCGGAGCCACGCAGACGCACTCGAGGCCCTCGAGCGCGAGCGCCGGCCCCGCGATGAGCGCGCGCGGACTCACGGTGCGAGGACGCCCGGCGCCACCCTACCCGCCCGCCGCCTCGACCACGCCGCGGTAGATGGCCCGGTGCTCCGGCGCGCGCATCAGCTCCGGGTGCCACTGCACGCCCAGCACGAACTTCGCGCCGCGCAGCTCGATCGCCTCCACCGAGCCGTCAGCCGCGTGCGCGATCGGCACCGTCCGTCCCGGCGTCTTCACCGCCTGGTGGTGCGTCGAGTTCACCCGCATCGCCTCCACGCCGGTCACGCGCGCGAGCAGGCTGCGCGGGAGGATGCGCACGTCGTGGGCGGGCTCGCGCGGGTCGAACTTTTGCTCGTGATCGACGTCGCTCTTGGCCTCGCTGGGGAGGTCCTGCACGAGGGTCGCGCCCAGCTCCACGGCCAGGATCTGCATGCCGCCGCAGACGCCCAGGATCGGCAGGTCACGGGCCAGCGCCTTGCGCACCACGCGCTGCTCGAAGCGGCTGCGCTGCGGGTTGAGCGGGCCCAACTGCGGGTGCGGCTCGGCGCCGTAGAATGCGGGCGGCACGTCGAATCCGCCGCCGCTGACCACGAGGCCCTGGCAGAGCTGCACCACCTGCTCGATGGCGTCGTCGTCCTCGAGGTACGGGAGGATGAGCGGCGTGCCGCCCGCCTCGACGATGGCCTCGATGTAGTTCTGCTTGAGCTCGTACCGCGGCAGCGCAGGCCGGCCCGGGCGCTCGAGGGTGGTGCCCGCGTCGGGCGTGATGCCGATGAGGGGTCTAGCCATGTGGCCGCTCCTTCTCAGGCGAGACCATGCGGTCCTCCGGCTCGAGCGGCGGCGCCCAAGACGTCGTGTCGTTGGTTCGCCCCCCGCGCGAACTCTTGTACCAGAGAGCGGGCAGCGGATTCGGGATCTTCTGCGCGGCACAACTCCGAGATGGCCGCGACGCAGTGTGCGCCCGCGCCCGCGACCTGCGCGGTGTTGGCCTGGCCGAGCCCGCCGATGGCGATCACGGGCAGGTTCCGTGCGCGCGCGACGGCACGAGAGAGGCCTTCGATCCCGTGCGGCGGCGGCAAGGGAGCGCTCCCGGGCGCCGTGGCGGTCTTGGTGGCGGTGGCGAACACGGGCCCGAAGCCGATGCAGTCGACGCCCAGCGTGAGGGCGCGATCGATCTCCGCGTCCGAGTGCGTGGAGAGGCCGATCGTCTGGTGCGGCGCGAGGATCCGGCGCGCGTCGGCGACCGGCAGATCGTCCTGGCCCAGGTGAACCCCGTCCGCGTTCACCAACCGCACGAGGTCCGCGCGATCGTTGATGAACAAGAGCGCCTTGTGCTCCCGGCACAGCCGCAGCGCCGCCCGCGCGCACTCGACCAGCGCCGCCGAGCCGAGCGCCTTGAAGCGAAGCTGGATGACCCGCGCGCCCCCGCGCAGGAACGCCTGAACCAGGGTCAGCGGCGCGTGCGGCGAGGCGTCGTCGACGATGGCGTAGAGCCCACGTGGCAGCGGCGG
>JAFEBC010000704.1 GCA_018266095.1 Deltaproteobacteria bacterium | reverse complement strand
TCAAGCAGTTCTTCAAGAATCTGAACGGGCTCCTCCACTTGAATGAGGCGCGCGGCTTTCCCATGCGCATCGTGCTGGCCATGCGCGGCCCGCGGACGCGCAAGGAGCTGCTGCGGCACAGCCCCATCGTGCGCGAGCTCGCGAGCCACTTGAAGTTCGGCCTCCACGATCTGCAGCCGGCGAACCACTTCGACGATTGGTCGGGCCTCATCAAACCCGGCGATCTGCTCGTCGGCATGAGGCTGCGCAAGGCGATGCCCAAGCCGCAGCCGTGCTTCATGCTGGGCGCGCTGGCCTTCACGTGGGACGGGCGTCAGGTGGGCTGTGCCTGCCGCGACTTGAACGTCGACTCGGATCTCGACTTCGGCAAGCCGACCGCGGAGGGTGTGGCGCGCTATGTGACGCCCCAGTCGCCGCTGGTGCAGCTACGCGTACGTTGGCGCGAGGGGAAGCTGCCGGCGCCGTGTGTGGACTGCAAACAGTACCAGCCGGACTCGGCGTTCACGCACGTGGAGTGAGGGAGTTGGGGACGGGGGGCGTGTCATGCGGTGGGGGATCGCAGCGATCTGGATCTGTCTCACGGGCTGCGCGCCGAAGCCCTGGCGCGCGTTCGAATCGCCGCAGGCGCCGGTGGGCGTGAGGCATGTGCCTGCGTCCACGCCCGGGCTCGTGCTCGGGGAGCCGACGTGTGCGGCGAGCGAGGCCTTCGTTCCCGAGGAGGTGCGCTTGGGCGCGCTCAGCGGCGTGGTCACGTTCAACGTGGTCGTCGAGCCGGATGGGTCGATCGATCCGGGGCTGCAGCTCTACGACGACCGCGCCGCGCCCGCGCTGGTGAAGGCCGCGCGAGATCGCTTCCTGACCTGCAAGTATCCGCCGCCGACACTCGAGGGCGAGCCGGTCGCGGTGGTGTTCTCCAAGTCCATCGGCTTCCACGGACGACGTGCACCGCTGCCTGCACCGACAGAGGCGATCGTTGATCTGACCGACACGATCCCGTCGGACTTCACCGTGCCCAAGTCGCTGCCGTGCAGTCCCGTGGGGCCGCTTCAAAAGGGTTCGGCCAAGCTCGAGTTCGTCATCCACTCGAACGGTCTGGCGACCGATGTCCGCTCTGTCGACGCGGACGCGGACCCAACCGCAGTGGCCTTGAGCAAGGTCTGGATCGAATCGTGTCCATTCGAGCCGGCGCGCGATGCGACTGGAAAGGCGATCACGGCCCGGGTTCGCCACTACGCGGGATCAACTGCGCCGGCATGGAACCGCCTGCCCACCGACGCCGAGGTGGAGAACTCGGACGCGGTGCCCGTTCTCCTGGGCGCAGGAATGGAGCGACCGAGGCCAACCCCTGAGTGCGAGCCGAAGCGCCCGGTGCCGACCGAGTTCGTGATGCGCCGAGGCATCCAGGGGATGGTGCTGGTGGAGTTCGTGGTGCATCGCGACGGGCACGTCGGCGAGATCGTGCTCAAGAACCCGACGGCGCCGCCCGAGCTGTTCGACGCGGTGGAGTCGTGGATGAAGAAGTGTCCGCACGAGCCCGCGCGCTACAAGGGCAAGCCGCTCGCGGTGAAGATCCTCCAGCCGTTCAACTTCAGGGCAGGGCTGTAGCGTCATGGCGTTCGGGGCCCGCTCGAGAGTCGTCCAGGCATCGTCAAGCATCCTTGCGTTGGTGCTGTGCGACGCGTGCGCCTCTCTCGGCCCTCCACAGTTCGCGGGCGATCCGGACGCGCCGCTGGCCGACCGCGTCCGTTCGCTCTCAGTGGGGATGTGGACGCCGGCCTTCACGCGCCCCAAGCGTCTCTGCGCGCCGCTCGCGCTCCCCTTCGACTTGCCGCGCGGTCCGGGGACGTATCGCTTCGACTACGCCGTCGACGCTCAGGGCGCGGTCACCGAGGTCTTCCCGCGCGGGCGGGTCTGGACGCCCGAGGTGTACGACGCGGTGAAGGCGTGGCTCAGGCAGTGCCGCTTCGAGCCCGCGCGCGACGCGCAGGGAACTCCGGCCGCAGTGGGCCTGTCGTTCGCGCTGCGCCAGGTGCACGCGCCCTATGTCGAGGGCGTCGAGGGCCTGACCTCCGCGCGGCCGCTCTGCGGCGTGGGGCCGCCGGCGCCGCCCGAGGTGCTGCTGGGTCAGGTGCGCGGCCTCGTGCCGTACACCTACGACGTCGATCAATGGGGGGCCGTCAGCCACTTCGAGTCGACGGATTCGCGCGCGGATCCCAAGCTGGTGGACCTCGTGCGCGAGTGGTTCACACACTGCCCGCACGAGCCGGCGCACCTCGATCGCGCCGAGGTCGCCATGCGCATCCGCGGCACGGCGCGCTTCTCTGTCCCTCCGCAGGACCCGCCCGACGACTCGAAGCCGCTGGACCTCACCGGCGCCATTCCCAGCGGCGTCACGGCCCCGCGCCCCCTGCCTTGCACGCCCGCGCTCCCGTTGCCTCCCACGATGGAGTCGGCCGAGTTCAACGTCACCGTCGATCGCCTCGGCCGCGCGACCAGCGTCACACCCGTGCTGGACACACGCGCCCGCTCGCTCCATCGCACCACGACGTGGCTGCAGACCTGCGGCTTCGAGCCCGCGCGCGACGCGCAAGGCAAGCCAGTCAGCGCGCTCATC
>JAFEBC010000703.1 GCA_018266095.1 Deltaproteobacteria bacterium | reverse complement strand
TCCTGCCCGACCACGATCCGGACCGCCTCCTGGCCGAGTTCCAGGCCAAGGCGAAGACGCACCTGGCCAAGCTGGGCGCGGGTCTGGGCCTGACGGTGACGGTGGAGCGCAACGCGGGCGGCATGTCGATCGAGGAGGATCACCCCCTCGTGAAGCGCGTGTCGGCCACGCTGGTGCGCCTGGGTCTCGACGGGACGCCCAAGGCCAAGCCGACCAGCACCGAGGCCGGCGTGTTCGCGCGCGTGAACGTGCCCTCGATCGTCATCGGGCCGGGCAAGAGCACGGGCAATGCGCACACGGCCAACGAGCGCATCCCGCTTGCGCAATTGGAGCAGGCGATCGATCTGTACGAGGCGCTGATCTTGTCCTTGTGTAATTGAAGTACGCGCTCCGAAACTGCCGTCCGCCTTTGCATGCCCCGTAGCGCTCTTCGATCCGATGCCCTCACGGGCATCTTCACCAGGGGCGAGCTCCGCTCCCCCTGGACCCCCAATCAGTGGGGTGCCGAGATAGAACGTATGGTGCCATAGGACTTTTGAGCTGGTTGCTGGAGACCTCCATGTTCGTGCTGCGCGACGTGCAAAAGAGCGATCGCCCCGCGCTCAAGAGGCTCGCGGCGCTGCTCAACACCGTCAACCTGCCGGACGACGAGAAGGCGCTCACGGAGACCATCGAGCGCTCGATGCGGTCGTTCGCGGGGCGCATCAAGGACCCGTTCGAGCGCGAGTACCTGTTCGTGCTCGAGGACTTGAAGACGCGCAAGGTCGTCGGCAGCTCGCTCATCATCGCGCAGCACGGCACGCGCGACGCGCCGCACGTGTTCTTCGACGTGTACGAGAAGGAGCACTACTCGGCGCACCTCGACAAGCACTTCCGGCACCGCGTGCTGCAGATTGGCTACAACTTCGACGGCCCGACCGAGATCGGCGGCCTCGTGGTGCACCCGGATTTCCGCAAGCAGAACAAGCCGGGCAAGCAGCTCTCGATGGTGCGCTTCCTCTTCATCGGCATGCACCCGACGCGCTTCCGCGACCGCGTGCTGGTGGAGCTGCTGCCGAAGCTGGAAGAGGACGGTCGCTCGCCGCTCTGGGAGATGCTGGGGCGCAAGTTCACCGGCCTGTCGTACCAGGAGGCGGATCAGCTCTCGCGGCAGAACAAGGAGTTCATCCAGCAGCTCTTTCCGCCGGGTGAGATCTACGCGACCTTGTTCTCGCAGAAGATCCAGGAGGCCATCGGCGTGGTCGGCCCCGAGAGCGAGGGCGCGCGGTCCATGCTGGCGCGCATCGGGTTCACCTACGACGAGCGCATCGACCCCTTCGACGGCGGGCCGCACTGGTCGGCGCTCACGAGCCGCATCGAGCCCATCCGGCGCTTCCGTCGCGCGCGCATCGGCGCGGAGATTCTCCCTGAAGAGACCGAGGCGCTGCCCGGCGAGATCGAGGACCGGCTGGTGTCGATGGAGAAGCCCGGTGGCCGATCGAAGTTCCGGGCGGTCCGAGCGCTGGTGCGCTTCCGCGACACGAGCCTGGCGATGACCAAGAGCGCGCGCGATGCGCTCGGGGCCAAGACGGGTGACCGCGTGGCCACGATTCCGTTCGAGGGGTAAGTCATGCTTCCGCAGTGGCGACGTGTGGTGCTGGGGCTCGTGCTGGCCCTGGCAGTTTCGATGGGCGCGCGCGCCGAGGACGCGCATCCGGCCCGGCTGGCGGTCCTCGAGTTCGAGCTCGCGCCGGGGGCGAAGATCGACCGCGTGTACTTCTCGGATCTGGCGCGCGCGGCGGTGCACCGCAAGGTGCCGAGCCTGTTCGTGATGACCCGCGAGACCACCGAGGCGCTGCTCACGGCCGACGGGAAGAAGCTCTCGGACTGCCAGGGCGCGTGCGAGATCGAGATGGGGCGCAAGCTGGGCGCCGACTACATCATCAGCGGGCGCATCGCGCAGATTGGGTCGTGGACGACGCTGGCCTTGCGGCTGTTCTCGACGGCGGACGGGCAGCTCGTGGAGACGGCCGAGGCGCGCGCGAAGACGGAGGATGAGCTGCTCGACAAGACGGATCAGGCCCTGGGCGCGCTGACGGCGACGCTGGGGAGCCACTCGGGGCAGAAGGCCGCGGACGAGAAGGCTGAGCAGAAGGCCGCGGAGGCCAAGGCTGCTGAGGCCAGGGCCGCGGAGCAGAAGGCGCTCGACGCCAAGGCGGCGGAGCAGAAGGTCGCCGAACAGAAGTTGGCAGACGAGAAGGCCGCTGCGCAGAGGGCGGCGGACGAGAAGGCTGCTGCGCAGAGGGCGGCAGACGAGAAGGCCGCGCAGGACAAGGCCGCGCAGAAGGCCACCGACGATGCGCAGAAGGGCGCGCTGGTGACGGACAACGCGCAGGCCAAGTCACCCTCGGCTCCCGCGGAGGCCGTGCAGGCTCCCGCGGAGGCCGTGCAGGCTCCGGCGCTCCCGGCTGCTGCGCCCTCGCACACGCGGGCGTACGTCATGCTGGGCGCGGCGGCGGCCCTCGCGGGCGGGAGCATCGCCTTCGACAACCTGTCGTCCACCAGCAAGGACGGCAAGCTCGGGGCGGTCGACTTCGTGCCCGTGGCTGGCTACGCCATCGCGCTCGGCCTGGGTGCGTACGCGATCTACACGCTGGTGACGCCGTGACGCTGCTGCGAGCGCTCGCCGCGCTCTGCCTGTCGTGCACGATCGGCTGCGGCGTCATCGACGGCGTCAAGGGGCCCGACGACGAGCCCGGCACGAACCTCGGCGCCCGCTCCTGGCACGGCGCTCAGCAGATCGACAGCAGCCTTGGCGGCAACTATCCGCGCTTCGCCCTCGGCCAGGGCGCCCTCTGGGGCGCGTGGTGGTACTACGACAACGACGCCAAGGTCTCGCGCGTCCAGCTCACGCGGCGCGTGGGCAGCGGCAGCTTCGAGGCCCCCGTCACCGTCCCCACCGAGCCCGGCCAGAACGGCGGCCTCATCTACCCGCAGCTCGCCGTGGGCCAGACCGGCGACCCCGTGCTCGTCTTCGAGGGCCTCTCCGACAACACCGCCGCCACCTACAGCATGTGGGGCGGCCGCCTGGGCAACGGCCTCGCCATCACCGGCACCGAGTTCACGCGCCTGGACTCGCCCAGCTCCAACACGCCGCAGATGAGCCAGCGACAGGCCGTGGGCGTCGACGACCAGGGCAACGCCATCTTCGTCTGGGGCCAGGCCGGCTCGCAGTGGGCCGTGACCGCCTCCAAGACGTCCGCGTTCTCGCAGCAGCAGAACCTCATCACCGCCAACACCTTCGGCGGCGCCGACACGCAGGTCGCCGTCGGCCCCAACGGCAGCGCGCTCGTCGGCCTCAGCAGCGGCACCAGCACCATCGCCATCCCCGTCGACTTCGGCGGCGGCCTCTTCACCGAGGGCAACCAGCACGCGGTCACCGTCAGCACGAGCCAGAACCAAGGCGCGCCCGCGGTGGCGATGCGCGGCAACCACGGCGTGGCGGCCTGGCGCACCTACGGCTCGAACGGAGTCACGGTGCAGTCCTACGAAAACGGCGCGTGGAGCAGCGTGCAGAGCTTCGTCGATGACCACATCAGCTACTACTACGGCGTCGAAGTGGCCGTGAACGCGCAGGGCCAGAAGGTCGTGCTCTGGCGCGAGACGCTCCCGACGGGCACCGACTACTACACGGGCGTGCTCATGGGCGCCTTCTACGACGGCCAGTCGTGGTCGACGCCGCAGGCCATCAGCCCGGTCGTGAACACGCACAAGCCCTGGTGGGCGAGCGTGGACCTGAACGACCGGGGCTACGCCATCGTGTCCTGGGCGGACTTCGAGAGCACCGCCACGTACACGCGCATCTGGGCCTCACGCCTCGACCTGAAGGCGAGCGCGCCGGCGTTCGGGGCGCCGGAGGCGATCGACCTGGACCAGCCAGGCGCGGGGCTGGCGGGGACGCCGGAGAACGTCAGGAACATCACGGTGCTGATGGACCCGGCGGGGACGAGCGCGTACGTGGGGTTCATCGCGCACGAGGATGACGCGAACAAGACGAGCCATGTGTACGTGAACTGGCTCGAGTGACGCCTGGACCCCTCAGTGCAGCGAGAACTCGCTCTTGAGCTCCCGCGAGCTCAACTGCGCCAGCGCCGCCCGCGGGTCCAAGTCCTCATACAGAATCCGATACACCGCCTCGTGAATCGGCAGGTCCAGCCCCAGCTTCACGCTGAGGTCGTGCACGCTCTTCGCCGTCTTCACGCCCTCGGCCACCTGCTTCATCTCCGCCAGCACCTGCGCGAGCTTCTTCCCCTTGCCGAGCTCGAGGCCCACGGTGCGATTGCGCGACAGCTCGCCCGTGCACGTGAGCACCAGATCTCCCATCCCCGCGAGCCCCGACAGCGTGATCGGATTCCCGCCCTTGCGCGTCGCCAGCCGCACCAATTCGGCCAGCCCGCGCGTGATGATGAGCGCCCGCGTGTTGTTCCCGAACCCCATCCCGTCCGCGATTCCGGCCGCGATGGCGCACACGTTCTTGAGGCTCCCGCCGAGCTCCACGCCGACCACGTCGTTTGAGGTGTACGCGCGGAACCAATCGTTCGAGAACGCCTTCTGCGCGGCCTTGGCGATGCGCTCCCAGTTGGCCGCGACCACCACGGCCGTCGGCTGCATCTTCACCGTCTCCTTCGCGAACGACGGGCCCGAGAGATAGCAGAGGTACGGGTGCAGCTCGGGCGGCAGGACCTCCTCGAGGACCTCGTTCATGGTCAAGAGCGTGCCGTTCTCGATGCCCTTGCTCGCGCACACGATCGGCACCATGCGCGGAATCAGCGGCGCGGCCTTGCCCATCACCTCGCGCGTCACGTGCGAGGGGCTCACGGCCACCACGAGCTCGGCGCCTTCGAGCGCCTGGCCCAGCGAGGTCATCCCCTTGAGGTTCGCGGGCAGCGGCAAGCCGGCGAGGTACTTCGTGTTCTCGTGCTTGTCCGTGATGGCCTGCGCGGACTCCGCGTCGTGGCACCAGACCATGGTGTCGTGGCCGTTGCGTCCCAAGACCGACGCGAGTGCAGTGCCCCAGGAACCGCCGCCGATGACGGATGCGCGCATTGGTGAAGCCTCCGCTTGGTGGTCCCACAGTACCCGTTTTCACTCTGGCGCGGGCCGGAATGTCAGACCCCCTCTGTAGTGTGCGCGGCGTCGTCGACACGCACCGCACCGCAGAGGATCCGCATGTCCAGAGCACCCGTCGCCAAGGCCCCGCGCACCGAACACGTCTGCCAGGAGTGCGGCTTTCGCACGCCGCGCTGGCTGGGCCGCTGCCCCGAATGCAACGCGTGGGCGGCGCTCATCGAGGAGGCGCCGCAGCCCGAGCGCACCGTGCGCGCAGCCGGCAGCGCGAGCGGCAAGCCGGTGCCCATCGGCGAGGTGGAGATGGACCAGCAGGCGCGCATGTCCACGGGCATCGGCGAGTTTGATCGCGCGCTCGGCGGCGGCCTCGTGCCCGGCGCGGCGGTGCTGCTCGCGGGAGATCCCGGCATCGGCAAGAGCACGCTCCTCCTCTCGGCCCTGGACCGCCTCGCGCGCGGAAACGAGCGGCCGGTGCTCTATGTGTCGGGCGAGGAGTCGATGCGCCAGATCCGCCTGCGCGGCGAGCGCTTGCAGGCCTTGTCGCCGCGCCTCCTGCTTATGAGCGAGACGGACGCGGGCCTCGCGCTGATGGCCGCGGCCGACACGCAGCCCTCCGTGCTGGCCATCGACTCGGTGCAGACGCTGGCCGCCTCGGACCTGACCTCCGCGGCGGGCTCGGTGTCGCAAGTGCGCGAGCTCGCTGCGCGATTCGTCACCTACGCCAAACGCACCGGCACGCCCGTGCTCATCGTCGGCCACGTCACCAAGGACGGCTCGATCGCGGGGCCGCGCGTGCTCGAGCACATGGTGGACACGGTGCTCTACTTCGAGGGCGACCGCTCGCACGAGTACCGGGTGCTGCGCGCGCACAAGAACCGCTTCGGCTCCACCAACGAGATCGGCGTGTTCGAGATGAAGGCCGAGGGCCTCGTGGAGGTGCCCAATCCGAGCGCGCTCTTCCTGGCGGAGCGGCCCAAGGCGGCGCCGGGGAGCGCGGTGTCGGCCTCGCTCAATGGCACGCGGCCCCTGCTGGTCGAGGTGCAGGCCCTGGTCGCGGATTCAGGCGGCCCAGGCGCAGCGCGGCGCGGAGCGATCGGCGTCGATCCGGGCCGGCTGGCCCTGCTCACGGCCGTGCTGGAGAAGAAGGAGGGCCTCGTGCTCTCGGACAAGGATCTCTACGTGAGCATCACCGGCGGCGCCGAGCTGCACGAGCCGGCGGGCGACCTTGCGATCGTGGCGGCGCTGTGCTCGTCCGTCCGCAACGCGGCCCTCGATTCACAGACGCTGATCCTGGGCGAGGTGGGCCTCGCAGGCGAGGTGCGGGCGGTGTCGCAGATCGAGCCGCGGCTGCAGGAGGCGGCGCAGCTCGGGTTCACGAGGTGCATCATCCCGCAGGGGAACGCCAAGCGGCTCTCGAAGGCGCCGCTGGAGGTGGTGGGCGCGGCCACGCTGAGCGAGGCGCTCGATCGGCTGCTCGCATGACGGCAAGCCGAACCGACCGCTCAGGCCTCGTACGGCTGGGTCATCTTGATGTCGACGATGGCCTCGATGAGGGCGCGGCTGCGATCGTCGAGATCGAGGAACTCCACGCCCACGCCGGGGACCATGCCGGTCTCCTCGGGCAGGACCACGCGCACCACCCGCGCCAGGCCCTCGACCACGCGCTGGTTGCCGGCGTCGAACTTGAGCGCCAGGAGTTGGCCGACCTCGCGCACCTGGCCGCCGGGGCCGATCTGCTGATTGCGCAAGAACATGCCGCCGACCGAGATGTCCTGGGCCTGCGCGTCCATGAACTCCTGCACCGACGCGAACTTGAGGCTGACGACGAGGTCGATGCGGGCGCGCGGATGGCGGCGCCGCTGCTCGGCCGTCAGGCTCTGGGGATCGGTCGGCTTGTCGGACACGCTCACACTCGAACCCATCATTGGATTGCCCCCAGCGCGATTGCAAACATTCTGCACCGCTGTACATCGGCCGGGGCGCGATCAGGCTTGAGCGGGACCCGTACGGGCCCCTGTTCACTCGCAGACGCAGGAGGCGCCGGTGAGGCTGCGCGGCCGGACCCGCGGATCGCGGACCGGGTGGCAGGTGCGTCCATCGCGCGACTGGGCGGCGCAGATCGAGGCCGCCCGCGCGAGGCGGCTCTGTTGGGTCCTCGACGGCACCGCGTGCAGCCGCTCAACGGTCGCTTGGGGAGCCAGGCTCGGAGACGGGGACGCCGCGGCGCCGGCTGGCCCTGACGTCACGTTCGAGCCAGTGCTCGCGCGAGCGGTCGCGGAGACCGGCGCATGCGTGGCCCGCGCCAGTTGCGCTGAGGTCAACATGCCGACAATGGCGACGACGAGCCCGAGGACGAAGCTGCGCACGGAGGCCTCCGCAGGGAGGACCCTCGACGACGGCGAGCGGCCACGGGTCACGCCGCGTGCTCTCCTGGCCGGCGCGGCAACGCGAGCAAGAAGAGCGCGCTCGCGCAGCCTGCGAGGCTCCCCAGCATGACCCACGCGAGCGGCCGGGGCGTGCCGTCGTGCAGCGCTCCGAGCACCGCGGCGGCCAGCGCACCGGAGGCGAACGCGGACGAGCCCAGGAGGGCCGACGCAGAGCCCGCGCGGTGAGGGTCGATCGAGAGCGCGCCCGCGAAGGTGTTGGCCTGCATGAAGCCGAAGGACGCGAGGACGGCAAAGAGCGCGCCGAGGAAGCCCCACATGCCGAGAAAGCTGGTGGTGGCGAGCACGACGAGCAGGGCCGCAAAGCCCAAGGAGGTGAGCGCAGCGACGGCGAGGACCTTGTCGGACGAGTGCCGGCGCAGGAACAGGCGGTTCAACTGGCTCGCGCCGATGAGGCCGGCCGCGTTGAAGCCAAAGAACAGGCCGAAGCGCTCGGGAGGCACCTTGAACATCCCGATGATGAGCTCGGGGGAGGCGGAGATGTAGGCGAACAGACACGCGCCGTTGAGGGCGCCAGCGAGCAGGTAGCCGAGGAACCGCGGGTGCGCGATCAGGCCGAAGTAGGCCTGGATCGGGTGCTCCGAGCGGGCGCGTTCGGCCGTCTCCGCGGAGCGGCTCTCGACCAGGAAGAGGACGACCGCGAGGCCCACGGCCACGCCGAAGAGGGCGAGGGAGAAGAAGATCGCGCGCCACCCGCCGAACGAGAGCAGGAGCCCGCCGCACAGGGGCGCGAGGATCGGAGAGATGCCCATCACCAGCGTGAGCAACGAGAACACGCGCGCCGAGTCCTGTTGGTGGAACCGGTCGCGCACCACGGCGCGAGACACGACGATGGACGCGCAGCCGCCCAGGGCCTGCAAGAGGCGCGCGGCGACCAGGATCCGGATGTCGGGCGCGACCGCGCAGACCAAGGAGGCGACGATGTAGACCGAGATTCCCAGGATCGCCGGCGCGCGACGGCCGAAGCGGTCGGACGCGGGGCCGTAGAACAGTTGTCCGAAGGCGATGCCGAAGAGGAACGCGGCGAGCGTCGCCTGGCCGGCCTCTGGGGTGGCGTGCAGCTCGCGCACCATCGAGGGCAGGCTGGGCAGGTACATGTCGATCGACATGGACGCGAAGGCCGTCATCGCCCCGAGCAGGACGACGAGGGACCACGGCGCGTGTGCGTCGGGCTTGTGGGCGCTCACGGGCGCACCATACGGCCTTTCGCGCGCGGGGCAGCCCTGTCTTCTGGCACTTGACGAGAGGGCCTCGCGCATCGGATGTGCGACGGCCCATGGCCGCGTGTGGACTCGACTTTGGCACCAGCAACAGCGCGCTCGCGCTGCCGAGCGGACAAGTGCTGCCCATCGATCCGCCCGCGGACGAGAAGCGGCTGTTCCGCTCGGTGATCTTCTTCCCCGAGGGCGAGCCCGTGACGCACACGGGGGCGGAGGCGATCGCGCACTACCTCGACGACGGCGAGGGGCGCTTCCTGCAATCCATCAAGACGTGGCTGCCGTCGGCGGCGTTCACGGGGACGCAGATCCGCGGGCGCGTCTTCAAGCTCGAGGAGCTGGTGGCGATCCTCTTGCGCCGCGTGCGCACGCGGGCCGAGGAGGCGTGCCGGCACTCCCTGACCGAGGTGGTGCTGGGGCGTCCTGCCGTGTTCTCGACGGACCCGGCGCTCGACGCGCTGGCGCAGGGGCGGCTCGAGCAGGCGGCGCGGCTCGCGGGGTTCACGCAGATCCGCTTCCTCATCGAGCCCATCGCGGCGGCGCTCGCGTACGAGGCGCAGATCACGAAGGACGAGCTCGTGCTGGTGGCCGACTTCGGCGCCGGCACGACGGACCTGACGCTCATGCGGCTGGGGCCCGAGCGGCGCACGCGGGCCGATCGGCGCCCGGACGTGGTCGCGTCCACGGGCGTCTACGTGGGCGGCGACAAGTTCGACGCGGCGATCATGAAGCACAAGCTGCTCAAGCACTTCGGCGCGGGGACCACGTACCGCGAGATGGGCCAGCGGCTGCCGATCCCGCCGCACGTGGTGAACAAGCTGCTCTCCTGGCACGAGATGGCCTTCATCCGCGAGCGCAGCACGCAGGAGCTCATCCAGCGCATGCTGAAGACGAGCGACAACCTGCCGGCCATCGAGGCCCTGCACGACCTGGTGATGCACAACCTCGGCTACCAGCTCTTCCGCGCCATCGAGGCGGCCAAGGTGAAGCTGTCGTCGGCCACCGAGACGCGGCTCAAGTTCGACGACGCGCGCGTGAAGCTGGACGTGAAGGTGACGCGCGCGGAGTTCGAGCGGTTCTCCAAGCCGCTGCTGGACGAGCTGAGCGCGTGCACAGACCGGCTCTTCGCGGCGGCGGCGGCGCAAGGCGTGGGCGAGGCGCAGGTGGACGCGGTGTTCCTCACGGGCGGCTCGTCGCAGATCCCGGCGGTGCGCGAGCTGTTCCGCGAGCGGTTCGGCGACGCGCGGCTGCGCTCGGGTGACGCGTTCACCAGCGTGGCCGAGGGAATGGGGCGCGCGGCGCGGGAGTGAGCGGCGGCCGATGCGGTAGGAGGCGGCGGCCGATGCGGGAGTCGGCGGCGGCCGATGCGGGAGTGAGCGGCGACCGGTGCAGAGGTAGGCGGCGGCCGGTGCGCACGCGCGAGGGTCCCGGGGCCCGATCGTGGCCCTGGTCGGCGTGAACGTGCAGGGCAATGTCCGGCTCGTCTGAGCACGTAGGATTCGGGTGGGTGCGGCCGCGCGCGGGTGCGAGGCGGGAGCACACGCGCATGCGCTTGATCTCCCTCAGGTTCGCGGGCGCTCACAGGATTTTGCGGCGCTGGAAATCAACCCGTGTCAGCGGACGTCAGGTCCGCAGGCGACCGGCTCAATCATTCACTCTCGCGGCCGATGACCTCAGACGATGGCGCAGATCCTCACCTGGATTCCGTACGATCGCTCGATCCTCGCCCGCTTCGCCCAGGATCCGCCCGAGGTGCGCCGGCGGGCGCGGCTGGTGGCGGCCTTCAGCGTGCTCGCGTTCTCGGGCGGGACCACGCTGGCGTTCACGCACCTGTTCCTCTTCCGGATCCCGTTCGCGCAGGTGATCGCGCCGCTGCTCGCGGGGCTGTGCGGGCTGCTCGTGCCCTTCTACCTCGTGCGCTCGCGCTCGCTGCCCAAGGCCGGGCATGTGATCGCGGCGTGCTGGCTGCTGGCTGTCGGCTGGGGCGTGTATCTGCGCGGCGGGCTCGCGTCGCCGCCCCTGATGTGTCAGGTGGCGGTGCCGTTCATCGCGCTCACGCTCATCGGGCCGCGGGCCGCTCTCTTCTGGCTGGGCGTGGTGACGGTGGAGATGCTCGCGTACCCGACGCTGGCGGCGTTCGGGGTCGTGCTGCCGGATCAGATGGCGCAGGAGTTCCGCCTGCCCAGCAACCTCGTCGCTGCGTCCCTCTTCGGCAGCCTGATGCTGGCGATGGGCTTCGCCCTCGAGTGGCTGCGGGTGAAGGCCTCGGAGGAGCTGGCCGAGGCGCAGGAGAAGGAGCACGCGGCCGAGCGCGAGGCGCAGATGCTGCGCGCGGACCGGCTGACGTCGTTGGGTCAGCTCGCGGCGAGCCTGGGGCACGAGCTCAACAACCCGCTCGCGTACGTGCTGGGCAACCTCGAGTTGCTGACGCAGCTCGCGCCGCAGGGCGAGCTGACCGAGCCGCTGGCCGACGCGCTCGATGGCGCGACCAAGATGCGCACCATCGTCCAGGACCTGCGCACGTTCACGCGCGGCGACGAGGAGCGCCTCGGGCCGGTCGACCTCAAGTCGGTGGTGGCCTCGAGCCTGCGCATGGTGGCGGGCGAGGTGAAGCACCGCGCGCTGGTGCGGACCGAGCTGGCCGACGTGCCCGCGGTGCTCGCGAACGACACGCGGCTGGGGCAGATCCTGGTGAACCTGCTCGTGAACGCGGCGCACGCCATCCCCGAGCGCCGTGCGCTGCCGGGCGAGATCGTGATCTCCTCGCGGCTGGACGCGACCGGCGCGGTGGTGCTCGAGGTGCGCGACAACGGGACGGGGATTCCGCCCGAGATCCTGCACCGCGTGACCGAGCCGTTCTTCACCACCAAGCCGGTGGGCGTGGGCACGGGCCTGGGCCTCTCGGTGTGCGAGAACCTGGTGCGGCGCTTCGGCGGCGCGATGCAGATCGCGAGCACGGTGGGCGTCGGCACGACCATCGCCATCACGCTCCCGGCGGTCCAGAAGTCGTCTGACACCCCTCTGGTGACGGGGCCGCGCGTGTCGACCCTGCCTCACGCGCGGACGGCGCAGTCCTTGCGCGTCCTGGTGATCGACGACGACGACGCGGCCCTGCGCACCCTGGAGCGGACGCTGCGCGTGCACGAGGTGACCTGCGTGCGCGGCGCTCCGGCGGCGCTGACCACGCTCGCCAAGCGGCGCGACTTCGATCTGATCCTCTGCGACGTGATGATGCCGGAGATGACCGGGCCGGAGCTGGCGCAGGCCTTGGCCGCGCGCGATCCGGAGCTGGCCGGGCGCATCGTGTTCATGACCGGCGGCGCGATCACGCAGCGGACGCAGCAGTTCCTGGCGCAGACCTCGCACGTGATCCTGCAGAAGCCGCTCGAGGTGAGCGCGCTGGAGCGGGTGCTGGCGCGGACGCAGCGGCGCGCGGCCTGAGCTGAGGCCTCGCGGCGCACGCGAGCGAGGCGTCCTTCGGCTCAAGCGCGCGCGAAGAACTCGACCACGGATTCACACACCTGCGCGGCCTCGCGATCGAGCGGCAAGAGGTGCCCGCTCTCGGGGAAGATGCGCAGCTCGACCTTCCGCGACGCGAGCCGATCCGCGAGCTTGCGCGTACCGCTCAGGGCCGCGGTGTTGTCCTTCTGCCCGTGCAGCAGGATCGCCGGCGTGCGGACGCGATGGGCCAGCGCGGCGGCTTCGCTCGACAACAGGCGCAGCTCGCGGGCCCAGCCGAGCGGCACCTGCTCATACGAGCCGTCGTTGCGCACGCCAGGCGCGAGGTCGCTGGTCAGCTCGGCGGGCTGCGCGAGGCCAACGTCCCGGCCGCCCTTGGCCAGCGTGAGCGCGCGCGGCACGGGGAGGTGCCCGAGCACGTTCGCGTAGAGGAAGCTCGAGCTCTTGAACTCGACCGCGGGCGCGAGCAGCGCGATGGCGGCGAGGTCAGGGTCCCCGTGACGGAGAGACAGGTGCGCCGCGAGCTCCAGGGTCAGGAGCGCGCCCGCAGACAAGCCGCACACGAAGACGCGCCGTGCGCCCTTGAGCTCCCGCAGCGCGCCGCGGGCCGCCTCGAGGAGATCGTGGCGATCGACCGTGAGCAGCGCCTCAGGCGACCGCCCGTGCCCCGGCAGCATGATGCCCACCGCGCGCACGCCGTGCCGCGCCAGCGCCTCACCGAGCGGCCGCACCTCGTACGGCGAGCCGGTGAAGCCGTGGAGCAGGAGGCAGGCGTCCGGCCCCGTGCCGAGCGAGAATGGTCCCCAGATGGACATGCTGGCGTGGCCCTCGTTGCGCGCTGGCGAGCGTTGGCGGACGCGCGTGGGCTAGTGCCAGGGCTGCGGCGCGGGCCCGCTGACGTCGACCTTGCCGAACTGCGCCTCGTAGCGCGAGATGTTGTCCTGCATGGCCGCGATGAGCCGCTTGAAGTGCTTGGGGCTGGTGATGACGCGCGAGCGCACCGTGCCCTTGGCGACCTGCGGCTGCACGTAGATGAAGTCGAGCACGAACTCGGTCTCGTTGTGGTTCACGAGCGCCATGTTCACGTAGACGCCGGAGGCGGTGGTGTCGTCGACGTGGAGCTGGAGCTGGAGCTGCTGGGGTGCGGCGGGGGTCGTGGGCTTCTCTTCGGCCATCGTGGGCTCCTGTGCGGGACGGTGGATCTGCGCGAATTCGGGCGGCGGCGTCAATCGGAAGTGAGCGTCGAGGACAGGCATTGCAGGATCGCGGCCACGGCGAGCACAGAGGGAGCCGCGCGCGAGGTGTCGCGTTTTCGGACCACTGACGGTAGCGAAACGAGACCAGGGGTGTAGCGATTCGAGACCAGGAGTGTAGCGAATCGAGACCACCTCGCGGCGCGGACGATCGCCTCGGTGCGCGCCGGGATCAGGGCGATCTTCACTCTGTACGGGAGCCGCCGCGACGCGCGAAGCCGCGCTTGGCACGCGCGATGCTCATGCCCTCCGCAACCACAACACGCTCGGGATCGAGCGCGGAGAACACATGGAACAGCAGGCGATGAGGACGACGGGACGCAAGCCGATGATGGCGCTGCAGGTCATCGAGAAGGAAGGCAAGGAGGGCCAGGAGCGGACGTACTGGAACCGGATCGGCTCCGCGTTCATGAACAAGGACGGCTCGATCAACGTGTATCTGGACGCGCTGCCGCTGGGCGGGAAGATCCAGATCCGCGAGGACGACCGCGCCGAGCGCAAGGCGGGCCACGAGTCGATCGAGCGCGTGCCGGCGCAGAAGTACGGGAACGCGTGATGGACGCGGCGTTCCTGAGTGTGCGCTGGGGGCAGCGGCCCCTGGGCTGGCTGTGGGTGGCGGTCGCGGCGGTGGCGCTGATGGCGTCGCCAGCGCGGGCGGCTGGGAAGGCCCACGGCAAGCCGCCCGTCGAGGGGGTGGTCAACTTGAACCGTGCCAGCGAGGCCGAGCTCCTGCTCCTGCCGGGCATCGGCAAGGGGCGCGCGAGGGCGATCGTGGAAAGGCGCAAGCTGCACGCGTTCGGGAGCCTCGACGACGTGGCGCGCCTCAAGGGCATGCGGAACGTGGTGGCGAAGCTGCGTCCGCACCTGACGGTGAGCGGCGACACGACGTTGCATCCGGCTGGCGCTGGGCATCCGGCTGGCGCTGGGCATCCGGCGAGCGGGGCGCATCCGGCGACGGAGCATCCGGCCCCCGCGGCGGCTGCATTGCCTTGACCTCGACGCTGCGATCAGCGTACACGGCGCGTGTTCAAGCTGTACGCCGCCGTGGTGCCCCGCGAGGGGCCTGTTGAGGGAAGCCGGTTGAAGGCCGGCGCGGTCCCGCCACTGTAGCCGGGCAGCTCGTCCACGAAGCCACTCGGGCGGCCGATCGCCACTCGAGGAAGGTAGGACGAGCGCGCTGCGCGAAGTCGATCTCGCGCAGCAGACCCGGGAGCCAGGAGACCTGCCTGGCGGCGACATCTGCGTTCACCTCTTCGAGAGAGAGAGGGGAGCCCCGTGTTGCCGTCTTGCGCCCTGCCCGGGCGTTGCCACCTTTCGCGTTGGACGATCGCCTGTGCGCGCTGCCTGTCGGCGTGCGTGGTGTTGTCGTGCGCGTTCGGTGCCCGCGGGCAGGAGGCCCAAGGCTCGACGGCGGCCACCTCGACGATCCCGACGGTCACAGCGGCCACGACGGCGGCGGAGTTCACCTTCCCTGAGGTCGAGATCCTCACCGACCCGCTCGAAGCGTCCCGCAAGGCACGCGCGGCGCAGAGCTCGGTGATCGACGCGCAGAAGTTCGCGCAGGAGGGCCGGACGGTCGCCGAGATGCTGGCGACGGCGCCGGGCGTGGTCCTGCACGCGAACGGCGGGCCGATGCAGGAGACGACGGTGTCCCTGCGCGGCGCGTCCGCGGACGAGTCGCTGGTGCTGCTCGACGGCATCCCGCTGCAAGGGCCGGGCGGCGGAACCGTGGACATGTCCACGATTCCCTCGACGCTGTTGGAGCGCATCGTGGTGAGCCGCGGCGTGCTGGGGGCGCAGCTCGGCGCGGGCGCGCTGGGGGGCGCCATCGAGCTCTTGCCGCGCGAGATCGGCACGTCCACTCACGGCGGCGCGCTGGTGTCGTTCGGCTCGTGGCTGACGATGGAGGCGGCGGCGGATGTCACTGCGCCCATCGGGAATTCGGGCGGCGTCACGGCGGCGGTGCAGCTCGACCGCTCGAGCGGTGACTTCGGCTTCGCGCGGCAGCTCACGCCGGAGCAGCCGGACTCGCCCTTCTATGCCGACACGCGGCAGAACGCGGACGGCAAGCGGGGTGCGGCGCTCGTGCGCTTCGAGGACCGGCCGACGGCGGCGACCCGGTTCTCGCTGCTCTTCGAGGGCACGGCGGGCGAGCGCGGGCTGCCGGGGCCGGTGGGGAACACCACGCCGCACGCGCGGGCGCAGGACCAGGGGGGCGTGTTCGGCGGGCAGGTGCAGGTGGGGCTCGCGGACACGGTGCTGTCGGCGCGGGCGTGGGTGCGCGGGGCGCGGGTCGTGATCGACGGGCTCATCCAGGGCTTCGCCGACTGCGTGCCTGGGTCGCCGGGCTGTCCGCGGACCGAGAGCCACACGGTGGCGACGCACGGCGAGGCCGAGTGGGGGCTGCCGCTCGGGGCGCACCAGTGGCTCTCCGTGCTCGCGGGCGGCGGCGAGGAGTGGGAGGTCGGCGACACGACGGGCCGGCATCGGCGCACGACGGCGACGGGCGCGGTGACCGATGAGGTGAAGCTGCTCACGGGGCGGCTCGAGCTGCATCCCTCGGTGCGGCTGGATCGCGTGGGCGACGACACGGCGCTGAGCCCGGGGCTCAATGTCGCCGTGCGGCCGGTGCGGGCGCTGCCGGGGTTCGCGCTGCGGGCGGGCGTGGGCGACACCTTCCGCGCGCCCACGTTCTCGGAGCTGTATCTCGATCAGGGGGCCACGGCGCCGAATCCGAACTTGTCGCCCGAGCGCGCGACCTCGGTGGACGCGGGCGTGAGCTATGTCGACGAGCGGGTCTCGCTCTCGGCGGGCGGGTTCGCCACGTTCTACCGCGACCTGATCCTGTACGACCTCTATCCGCCGGCGCGCACCAAGCCGTTCAACGCCGGCGCGGCGCGGATGCTGGGCGCCGAGGTCCAGGGCGTGGCGAAGTTGCCGCTCGGGCTGACGGGATCGCTGGCGTACTCGTTCCTGGACGCGCGCAGCGAGGTCGACACTGAGTCGGAGCGCGGGCAGCAGCTTCCGTACCGGCCGCCGCACCGGCTGTTCCTGCGGCTCGCGCACCAGAGCGATCGCGTCGAGGGCTTCGCGGAGCTCATCTTCACCTCGGCCACGCCGCGCAATGTCTTCGGCACGTCCACCTTGCGGGCGCAGGCCTCGGTGAACGCGGGCGCGTTCGTGCGCGCCATCGGGCCGCTCTGGCTCGGCGCCGAGGTGCGCAACGCCTTCGACGATCTCACGCAGCAGGACCTCTTCCAGTACCCGCTCCCCGGCATCCAGTTCACGGCGCTGGCGCGGGCCCGTCTCTAGAACCGTTCGTTCACGCAGCACCTTCATCGGAGTGGCCACATGTCTCGAATCGTCCCTGTCGTCCTCGTCGCTCTCGCCGCTGCCTGCGGTGGCTCGGATCTGCAGCCCGTGCCGCCGCCCTTGGCCAGCACGGCCCTGCCCTCGGGCGCGGACTTGAATCCGTACAACGCGGCCTCGCCGGCGCTCTCCAAGCCGCAGGGAATGGCGCTGGGCGCGGACGGGCGCGCGTGGATCGCGCTGACGAACCTCGACGCGAACTACTCGGTCGCGGCGCCGGGCATGCTGGTCGGCGTGGTGCCGTCGACGGGCGTGACCACCAAGGTCGGCCTGGGCGGGACGGGCGGCCACGACTGCACCAACTCGGGCGGCGTGGTGGCGGACGCAGCGGGCACCTCGCTCTTCGTGACCTGCACCGGCACGTACAACTTCGGCGGCACGCCTGAGCTGCGCGGCCGCGGCTTCAGCGTGGTCAGCGCAGGGTCGGGCACGGTCACGCATCATGTCGACGCGCCGGCGGACTTCCAGCCGATCTCGATCGCGCTGTCCTCGACCCGGATCTGGGTCGGCGACGCGCTCACGGGCGGCATCGCGTCCTACGACCGCACCACGCTGGCGCTCGTCGACGGCGCGGATGCGTCGCACCCGGTCATCACCCTGCCCTGCACCGGAAACCTGAGCGTGGGCGCGCTCCTGGTCGTGGGCGCGAACCTCTACGCCACCTGCTCGGCGACGGACGGCTACGTGGTGCAGCTCGACGCGGCCACGGGCGCCATCAAGGGCACCAAGCAGTCGGTGGGCAGCCTGCCGGGCGCGCTGGCGCTGACGGGCGACGGGCGCATCGCGGTGGCCAACGGCGGCGACAACTCGGTGGCGATGATCACGGAGACGGCGAGCGGCTTCACCGTGCAGAAGCAGGCCATCGTGCTGGCGCAGAGCGCGGGCCTGACCGACGTGCGCGCCCGCGGGAACTTCCTCTACACGGACAGCGCGGGCACGAACACCGTGCAGAAGATCGACCTGGCGGCCGCGGCCGGGCCGAAGGTGGTGGCGGAGATCGCCATCGGGGACAACACGGACCCGTTCAATGTGCTGCCGCTCGATGACGATCACGCGGTCACGTGCACGAACGTGACGGGCGCGCTGGTGGGCGTGGATTTCACCAAGGGCGTGAAGTAGCGACGTGCGAGGCGCGGGCTCGCGTGTGCATGCAGAGGAGGCGATGATGTCGCGCATGACGAAGGCGATGCGGTGGACGCTCGGTGTGCTCGCGCTCTCGGGCGCGCTGCCGCTGCCTGCGCATGCGGACTCAGGGCCCGACTCGGCGAAGCACCGCGGGCCGGCCATCCCCGCGAAGATCACCAAGGTGGTCACGCTGGCGCCGAGCCTGTCTGAGCTGGTGCTGGCGCTGGACGCGGGCGACCTGCTCGTGGGCGTCACGCGGTTCGACGACGACGCGCGCGTGGCCAGGCTGCCGCGCATCGGCGGGTACAACGACCCCGAGCCGGAGTCGGTGCTGAAGCTCAAGCCCGACCTGGTGCTCGCGCAGCCGGCGCCGGAGAACCGCGGGCCGGTGGAGACGCTGGGGCGCGTGGGGATCCCGGTGGAGGCGTTCGCGCTGGGCACGGTGGAGGAGATCGAGCACGCGCTGACGAGCGTGGGGGCGCTGCTCGATCGCAAGGCGCAGGCGGCGGCGCTGGTGGCCGCGATCCATGCGGCGCGCGAGTTGGCGCGGACGAGGCCCGTGGTCCTCGAGGCCGATGACGTGCACAGGCGCGATGCGCAGCGGGGCGCGACGACGCGGCCGGTGCGGGCGCTCCTGGTGTTTGGCTTCGAGCCGCTGGTGGTCGCGGGGCGCAGCGGGTTCGCGGGGCAATTGCTGGCGGATCTGGGCGCGGTGAACGCGGCCGAGGACGACCGCTCGTTCTTCCGGTTCTCCGCGGAGGCCGCGGCGCTCTCGCGTCCCGATGTGATCGTCCTCTGCGGCGTCGAGGAGACGCAGGGGCGCACGGCGCTGCCCGGGCTGGACGCCGTTCCGCGCGCGACGCTGCGCTCGACGGCGCTGTTGCACCCCGGCCCGCGCATCCCCGAGGCGCTCGAAGACTTGCGGGCGGCCCTCGGGTCGGCGAACAAGAAGAAGTGACCTCCTCGCCCACGGCAGGCTCGACGCGCACAGGCGCCTCCTCGCGCTCGGCCGCCGGGAACCTCGCGCGCGCGCTGGCCGTGCTGCTGCCGCTGTTGGCGATCGCGGTGCTGCTCGGCTTGCTGGCGGGAGCGCATGAGCTGTCCCTGTCGCGTGCGCTGTCGGGGCTCGATCCGGACGCGACGGTGCTGCACAAGCTGCGGCTCCCGCGCGTGGCGTTGGCGGCGCTGGTCGGCGCGGCGCTCTCGGTGGCGGGCGTGGCGCTGCAGGCGCTCCTGCGCAATCCGCTCGCGGACCCGTTCGTGTTCGGGCTGTCGGGCGGCGCGGCCATCGGCATCGCGCTGTCGGCGCTCCTGCCCGGCGCGGTCATCGCCACCGCGGGTGCGCTCACGGGCGTGGGCCTCTTGCCGCAGCAACTGTTCGCCTGCGCGGGCGCGTGCGGCGCGGCCATCTTCATCTTCGCCATCGGACGCTCGGGCGGACAGCTCGTGCCGGAGCGCGCGCTGCTGGTGGGCGTGGTGTTCAACTCCTTCGCGTCGGCGTTCGTCATCGGCCTGCAGGCGGTCGTGCTGCCGGAGAAGACGCAGGCCATCCTGCTCTGGCTCTCGGGCACGCTCGGCTACGAGACCTGGAGCGCGCTCACGGCGGCCGCGGTGTTCGTGCTGGTGCCCACGGTGGCGCTCATCACGCTCAGCGGGCGCTTGAACCTGTTGCAGCTCGGCGACGAGGCCGCGATGTCGCTCGGCGTGGACGTGGCCCGCGTGCGCGCGTTCTCCTTCTTGTGCGCCAGCGCGATCGTGGGCGCGGCGGTGGCGCTCACGGGCCTCGTCGGCTTCGTCGGCCTGGTGGTGCCGCACGCCGTGCGCCTGCTCGTCGGCGGCGATCACCGCGTGCTGCTGCCCACGTCGGCCATCGGCGGCGCGATCTTCCTCGTCCTCTGCGACGCCGCTGCGCGCCTGATGTTCCGGCCCTTCGGCATCGAGCCGCCCGTCGGCGCCGTGACCGCGCTCTTGGGCGCGCCCATGTTCGTCCTCCTCCTCAAGCGCCGAGGCCGCGTGTGACCACGCTCCTCGAGCTGCGCGACGTCTCGTTCCGGCATCCGCGCGCGCCCGCGCTCACCATCGATCGCGTGTCGCTGGCGCTGCAGGCCGGCGAGGTGCTCGGCCTCGTGGGCCCCAACGCGGCGGGCAAGAGCACGCTCGCGCGGCTCCTCTGTGGCCTGCTCACGCCGCAGTCGGGCGAGGCCATCCTCGAGGGCGCGCCGATCGCTTCCATTCCCCTGCGCGAGCGTGCGCGGCGGGTGGCCTTCCTCTCGCAGGCGCAGCCGAGCGAGCTGCCCTTCACGGCGCGCGAGGTGGCGCTGATGGGCCGCGCGCCGCACCTGGGGCTGTGGGCCTTGGAGGCGCCGAACGACCACGCCATCGCCGACGCGGCCCTGCGCGAGATGGACTCCGCGGACCTCGCGGATCGCACGCTGTCGCAGCTCTCGGGCGGCGAGCGTCAGCGCGTGTTCCTGGCGCGCGCGTTCGCTCAGGAAGCGCGCGCGCTGGTGCTGGACGAGCCCACCGTCGCGCTCGATCTCGCGCACCAGGTGCTGCTGGCGCAGGCAGTCCGCAAGCGCGCAGCGGCGGGCGGCGCGGCCCTCTTGGTGCTGCACGATCTCGGCCTCGCGGCGTCGGCGTGCGATCGGCTGGCGCTGGTGGTGCAGGGGCGCATCGAGGCCGTGGGCACGCCCAAGGATGTGCTGGAGCCTGAGTCGCTCGCGCGCGTGTACGGGACCGCGGTGGATGTCGTGGTCGATCCCGCGACGGGTGTGCCCCTCGTCGCCGCGCGCATTTCCCGGTAGTTGCGTCGCTCTCGCGCATTCGTGGATCCGCGCTCCTGCGCTAGCATCGGTTCATGGACGCGTCCGTGAGCGACACCGACACCATCACGCTGTTTCGCCCCGTGGGCCGCAAGGAGCTCGAGCTCATCCGCGGGCTCGGCAATCGCGGCTTCCCGCCGCGGCTGTGGCACCAGCCCATCTTCTATCCCGTGCTCAGCGAGGACTACGCGCGCAAGATCGCCAGCACCTGGAACGCGAAGGAGGAGGTCGCGGGCTACGCCGGCTTCGTCACCCGCTTCCGCGTGAAGGCGAGCTACCTCGCGCGCTTCGCCGTGCAGGACGTGGGCGGGCGCGCGCTGCAGGAGTACTGGATTCCGTCCGAGCAGCTCGAGGAGTTCAACGCCAACATCGTGGGCGAGATCGAGGTCATCGCCGAGTACATCGGCACGCCGCCAGCAACCCCATAGCCCGGACGCGACACGGCCCGACCCGCGTGAGCGAATCGGGCCGCGTGCGTTGCAGGCGCTGCGCTGGTTACCGCTTCAGCTCCACGCCGCTCGCCACCATCTGCACCTCGCGCGCCTTGCCGTCCTTGCCGTGCGGGACGATCGCGCCCTCGCTGGCGTAGTGCGCGGCCACCGCGTCGGTCAGCTCCGTCACCTTGACCACGCCCTCGACCCGCGCCTGCGCGCCCGCCGAATCCACCGGCACGAAGAAGCCGTAGTCCTTGAACGTCACGCGCACGCCGGCCGACTTCTCGTCGGTCGCCAGCTCCATCCAGCAGCCCTTGCGCGAGCAGGCCTTGCGCACCGTGCCCTCGAGCGTGACCGTCTTGCCGTCCTGCGCCGACGGATCCGCGAGCAGCGCCGCGAGCTTCACCTCGGCCGCGCCCGACAGCTTGGCCCCGCGCGTGAGCGTCCAGCCCTCGGCGCCCTTGGCCTTGCTCTCGGACTTGGCGTGCGCGTCCTTGGCGTCCGCCTGCTCAGGGTGATGGCACTCGGCGTCGCCCTCGTGGGCGTGGGCGGAGAGCGCGAACAGGGCGGCGGCGGCGATGGCGAAGGTCTTCATGGGGCGCGTGGATAGCAAGGCTCCGGGACGATCTCAAGTGGCCTGCTGACCGACCCCGCGCGCACGTCCGGTCAGACAAGCTAGAGTGCGCCCTTCTCTGGCCTCTTTCACCCTGCCCGCCCGCCAAGCGCCCTGCGCGAGCGGCCCACCTCGAGGTGACCCGTGACCGCGCTGACCGCCGCTCCTGCCTGGTCTGCCCTGAAGGCCCACCACGCCGCGATGGCCGACACGCACCTGCGCGAGCTGTTCGCGCGCGATCCCGATCGGTTCAAGAAGCTGACCCTGCGCCTGGGCGACCTGCTCATCGACTACAGCAAGCACCGCGTCACCGACGAGACGCTCGGGCTCCTCTTGCAGTTGGCCCGCGAGCGGGGCGTCGAGGCGCTGCGCGATCAGATGTTCGCGGGCGACAAGATCAACCTCACCGAGCACCGCGCCGTGCTGCACATCGCCCTGCGCAACCGCGGCAACCGGCCCATCCTCGTCGACGGCCAGGACGTGATGCCCGACGTGAACGGCGTCCTGGCCCGCATGCGCGCGTTCGCGGACCAGGTGCGCAGCGGCGCGTGGACGGGCGCCACCGGCAAGCGCATCAAGCACATCGTCAACATCGGCATCGGCGGCAGCGACCTCGGCCCTGTCATGGCGAGCGAGGCCCTGAAGCCCTACTGGCAGGACGGCCTCTCCGCGCACTTCGTGTCGAACGTCGACGGCACGCACATCGCCGAGGCCCTCAAGCACGCGGACGCCGAGGAGACGCTCTTCATCATCGCCAGCAAGACCTTCACCACGCAGGAGACGCTGATGAACGCGCGCTCGGCCCGCGCGTGGCTGGTGGGCAAGCTCGGCGAATCCGCGGTGCCCAAGCACTTCGTCGCGGTGAGCACGGCCGCCAAGGAGGTGGCCGCCTTCGGCATCGACACCGCCAACATGTTCGGTTTCTGGGACTGGGTGGGCGGCCGCTACTCGATGTGGAGCGCCATCGGCCTGCCGGTGATGCTGCTCATCGGGCCCGACCACTTCGAGGAGCTCCTCCAGGGCGCGTTCGATCTCGACGAGCACTTCCGCACCGCGCCGCTCGCGCAGAACCTGCCCGTGATCCTGGGCCTCTTGGGCGTCTGGTACTCGAACTTCTTCGGCGCGGAGACGCACGTCATCCTGCCGTACGATCAGTACCTGCACCGCTTCCCCGCGTACTTCCAGCAGGGCGACATGGAGTCGAACGGCAAGCGCGTGGGGCGCGATGGCGCGGCCGTCGAGTGGAGCACGGGGCCGGTGGTGTGGGGCGAGCCCGGGACGAACGGGCAGCACGCGTTCTACCAACTGATCCACCAGGGCACGCGGCTCATCCCCGCCGACTTCCTCGCGCCCGCGCGTTCACACAATCCGCTCGGCCGCCACCACACGGTGCTCCTGGCGAACTTCCTGGCGCAGACCGAGGCGCTCGCGTTCGGCAAGACCGAGGCCGAGGCGCGCGCGGAGCTCGAGGCGCAGGGCCTCACCGCCGACAAGGTGACGCAGCTCTTGCCGCACAAGGTGTTCCCGGGAAATCGCCCGAGCACGTCCATCGTGTTCGACGAGCTCACGCCGCGCACGCTGGGCCGGCTGGTGGCGCTCTACGAGCACAAGATCTTCGTGCAGGGCGCCGTCTGGGGCATCAACAGCTACGACCAGTGGGGCGTCGAGCTGGGCAAGCAGTTGGCCAAGAAGATCGAGCCCGAGCTGGACGGCGCCGCGCCCGGAAAGCACGACGCGTCCACGCTGGGCCTCATCGCCGAGCTGCGGGCACGCCGGGGCGCGTAAACGTGCGCTGGTGGGCCACCGGCGCTTCAGACGGGCCGAGGTCGAGCACATAGAGGCCGTCGGTGAACCCGTAGGGCGCGGGCGTTCCTCCG
>JAFEBC010000702.1 GCA_018266095.1 Deltaproteobacteria bacterium | reverse complement strand
GTTCCCCATCCCCATCGGCTTCATCTGCCTGTTCGGCCAGGACGGCCCCATCTTCATGCCGGGCGAGGCCGGCTACGACCTGCGCTTCGGCCTCGAGCGCGCCTACAAGCGCAGCTACTCGCTCCCCGCGCTGGCCGGAATCACCAGCGACGTCGTCGCGCTCGACGGCAACGACGTGTCGTACGGCATCACCTACTGCCCCGACTGCGCGAGCCCGCTCTCGGACGCGCTGCCCAACGGCGTCTCCGGCTTCGTGCAGAACCACCACGGGCAATACGAGCCGTACGCGCCGGTGAACGGGAACACCATGCTGCTGCCGTTCGTGAGCGGCTCCCTGTTCGGCCTGTACACCGCGGAGGTGCCGCCGTCCTTGCCAGGCGGGACCGCGGTGAGCGCGACCATCCGGCTGCGCGTGGGGCCGCCGGGCGTGTCGTACCAGATCGACAAGGCGCGCAACGATCAGGGCCAGGACATCGGCACGCTGCACGGCATCGTGCGCGAGACGGACACGGAGCTCCCGGTCGTGGGCGCGCGCGTGATCGTGGTGCAGGGCTCCATCACCTCCAGCGGCGATCAGCGGCAGATCGTGAGCTCGGCGCTGAGCGACGCGAGCGGCCGCTACACCACCAACATCCCCCCCGGCTCGTACTCGCTCATCGTGCGGCAGAAGGGCCACCCTGATTCCGCGCCGCTCCCGGTCACCGTCACCACGGGGCAGGACACGTACTTCGAGCCGCACCTGCCGCGCGCGGCCATCCTGGCCGTGGAGATCACGGACGCGACCGGCCGCTACGTGCCCGGCAAGGTCACCGTGGACGCAGCCTACGACGCCGCCTACGCGAACCAGGATCCGAAGACGTTCCTCTACGATCTGAAGATCGGCGACCCGTACCGGCCCACCGACCTCGAGGACGACACGGCCGATCCGGAGACGCGGCGCTTCATCGAGACCACCACGCGCGCGAGCGATGGCCGCGCGGTGGTCGAGGTGCGGCCGGGCACCTGGCGGGTGACGGTGTCGCGCGGGCCCGCGTACGCCATCGTGCAGCAGACGGTGACGCTGGAGCCCGGCGTCCGCACGAACCTCGCCGCCAGGCTCGGTCGCCTGCTGCCCGACACCAACACCATCGCGGCCGACCTGCACGTGCACAGCATCGGCTCGGTGGACAGCGGCGTGACGCTCGACGACCGCGCGCTCTCGTACGCGGCCGAGGGCATCGACTTCCTGGTCAACACCGATCACAACTACGTGACCGACCTGCGGCCCGTGATCCAGCGGCTGGGCTTGAATGACTTCCTGCAGTCGACGCCGGGCGTGGAGCTCTCGTCGCTGGAGGCCGGGCACTGGAACGCGTATCCGCTCACGTGGGATCCCGTCTCGGCGTCGCACGGCTCGATGCCTTGGTTCCGGCGGCCGCCCGCGGACCTCTTCGCCGACCTGCGCTCGCACGGCGCCTACGGGCCCGCGGAGACGGTCGTCGAGGTCAACCATCCGCGCGACGCGGTGCAGGGCTACTTCACCGCGTACGGCGTGACTGGCGACCAGTTCACGGGCGCGCCCGCGCACGACTGGCCGGGCAAGGTCGGCCTCTTCGCGCCCACGGGGCCGGAGTTCGGCGCGGGGAAGTTCTCGGACGACTTCGACGCGTTCGAGGTCTTCAACGGCAAGCGCTTCGACCTCCTGCGCACGTATCGCGTGCCCGCGGTGCTGCCGCCGGCGCCGCTGCCCAAGCTGTGCACCTCGAGCAACCCGCCGCCCAAGCCGTGCCTGGGCGCGACGGGGACCATCGTGCGCGACTCGAACGATCTGGTGGCGTATCCGGGCGCGCTGGAGGACTGGGAGCACCTGCTGGAGAGCGGACGGCGCATCACCGCGGTGGGCAACAGCGATTCGCACGAGCTCATCGACGGCGAGGCCGGCTATCCGCGCAACCTCATCGACCTCGGCCACCCGGTGGCGTCGGCGCGCGAGATCAGCGACCTCGAGGTGGCGCGCGCGATCAGGGCGGGCAAGGTGGTGCTCACCAACGGGCCCGAGGTGAAGCTGACGCTGCTGGATCCCACGCAGACGGACGCGAGCGGAAATCCCATCGAGCATCCGGTCGGCGAGGTGGTGACGCAGCCCGCGGACGGCAAGATGAAGGTGCACATCGTCGTCGACGCGGCGCCGTGGGTGGATGTGAAGCGCGGGGCCATCCTCGTGTCGCGGCCCGGGTGCGACGAGACCTACCTCGACTGCCGCGAGACGCTCTTCGACGTGCCGCCGAGCGATCCCAAGAACGGCGGCGTGCGGCGGCTCGATGTGGTGCGCGACATCAACACCTTCCCCGGCAAGGACGCGTGGGTTGCGGTGTGGGTCGAGGGCGACAAGACGCTGTGGCCGGTGGTGATCCAGTTCGAGGTGCCGCCGCTCTTGCTCAACGACGCCATCGGCGCGCTCACGAGCGCGTTCGGCCTGAGCGACGCGCTGGGCAACTTGCACCCGACGCAGAAGGGGAAGTTCCATCCGTTCGCGCTCACAAACCCGGTGTTCATCGACGGCACGGGCGATCACGCGTTTGGCACCGCGCGCCCGCCGAGCGGGGCCAAGGCCGGCGCACCGCAGCTCGCGAAGCTGCCGGACGGGGCGCGCGCGCTGGGGCAGGGCGATTCTGGTCAGCTCCGGGACCTGAAGAGCGTCCTCGAGGCGTGGGTCGCGGAGCACTAGCGCGTGACGCGCTCATCCACGCTCGCTGCCCGCGCGATCCTGGGGCTGGCGCTCCTCGGGCTGGCGCTGCCGGCCCTCGCGCACGCGGTGCAGGCCCAGCGCACCCTGCGGCTCGAGCTGCGCGAGGACCGCACGGACGCGCTGCTCTCAATGGTGCTGCCCAAGGGGCCGCTGACGACGGCGATCGTGGGGCCGCCGCCGGGTTCGCTGCCGGGCGAAGAGAAGGGCGCCGCGCAGGCCCGGGTGTGGGGAGCGCGGGCGGAGCCGGAGGCGCTGCGTGGGCTGGCGGTGTCGGTGATCGCGCGGGCAGGGGTGGCCGACGCGCTGCCGGTGGCCGACAAGCTGCCCTTCGAGACCCTCGAGGCGAGCGCCTCGCAGACGGGGCAGGGCGCGCTCAAGTCCGCGCTGCTCCTGCGCGCGCGCGCGATCGTCTCCGGGGAGTCCTTGCGCTTGGAGGCCACGGCCGGCCTGCCGCTGACGGTCGAGCTCATCGCGCCCACCGGCACCGCGCTGGTGCTGCTCGAGGGCCTGGGCGACTCGCGCGCAGGCGGGCTCACGGCGCGGCCACGCAAGGGGACGCCCGCGGTGGTGCGGGTC
>JAFEBC010000701.1 GCA_018266095.1 Deltaproteobacteria bacterium | reverse complement strand
GCGCGGAGGGCGCCTTCGTTGAGGGTGAAGGGCCCGCCGTGGGCGAGCGGAGGACCGGCGCGCCAGCCGGTGTTGGCGTAGGCGTTGGCGCTGGCCTTGCCCTCGACGCCGGGCGCTTGCGGCGGGGTCGCGGGCGCGGCGTTCGCGACCGAGGGAGGCGTGGAGGGAGCCGTCGGTGGCTTCGCGGAGGATTGAGCGTTGGCGTTGGCGTGAGCGTTGGCGTGAGCGTTGGCGTGAGCGTTGGCGTGAGCGTTGGCGTTGGCGTTCGCGTGAGCGTTCGCGTTCGCGTTGGCGTGAGCGTTGGCGTTGGCGTTCGCGTGAGCGTTCGCGCGCCCGTCGTGGTTCCCGCCCGCCCTCGGCCCGCTCTTGAGCTCGACCACGATCTGCGGCGTCGCCCGCTGCGCCAACTTCGCCCGCGGCAGCGCCATCAGGACGAGCAAGGCCACGCCGTGCAGGAGCAGGGCGCAGACCAGTGCGGCAGTCAGCCGCAGTTGTGCAGTCGACGACTTCTTCATCACCTTGGGCGTATTCTCCCCGCTTCCCGCGTCACTCGCAATCCGATCCCTGTCTGTCTCGCGTCCACCTGCCCGTTCATCGTCGAGAGGCCCCATGATCCGGTCGGACGTGCTGTTCCAGGCGGCTACACTTCCCTATGAGCTGCTCACGCGGAACCCGGTGTGGGAGAGCCGCTGCGTGCGGATGCTCGACGAGCTGCCCCCGGGCGCCAAGCGGGTGCTCGACCTCGGCTGCGGTCCGGGGAACTCCACCGTGCAGGTGGCGAACGCGCTCGGCCGCGGGGTGTTCGGCCTCGACTATGCGCGCGCGATGCTGCACCGGGCCCGCGCGCGCTCGGGCGCCCTGCCGCTGGTCTGTGGCGACGGGACCCGGCTGCCCATCCGATCGGCCACGCTGGACGCGGTGACGTTCCACTCGGTGCTCTATCTGCTGCCCGATCGGCGCGCGGCGCTGGCCGAGGTGGCGCGCGTGCTGCGGCCGGGCGGGCGTGTGGCCTTGCTGGAGCCGCAGGCGGGCACGGCGAACACCATCGGCGGCATCGTTCGCGCGATGGGCACGCCGAGGTGGGCGGTGGCGGCGACGCTCTGGCGCGGCGTGAGCGGCGTGTACGGCCGGTTCACGCGCGATGAGCTGCGCGGGCTGCTCGAGACGAGCGGCCTCAGCGTGCGCAAGGCAGAGTCGACGCTCGGGGGCCTCGCGGTGCTGGCGGTGGCCGAGCGTCCCCTGGGAGCCTAGATGGACCACGACGTGGAGCTCATCGGCCGCACCAGCTCGCACTACACGCGGGTGGCGCGCCTCTTCGCGCACGAGCTCGCGGTGCCCGTGCGGCTCGTGCCCGTGTTCGACATCACGCAGATCGACCCGGCGGTGTTCGCGGGGAATCCGGCGCTCAAGGTGCCGACCTTGCGGAGGGGCGGGTCGCTCTTGTTCGGCACCGAGAACATCTGCCGGGCGCTGGCCGAGCTTTCGCCTGCGCCGCCGCGCATCGTCTGGCCCGAGGAGCTGCGCGGGGACGTGTCGCGCAACGCGCAGGAGCTGGTGTGGCACGCGATGGCGGCGCAGGTGCAGTGGGTGTTCGGCACCATCGTGGGCAAGCTGCCGCCGGACGCGATGTACTTCGCCAAGGGGCGCGCGGGCCTCGAGGGCGCGCTGGGGTGGCTCGAGGCGCACCTGCCGGAGGCGCTGGGCGCGCTGCCGGCCGGGCGCGCGCTGAGCCTCTTCGAGGTGACGCTGTTCTGCCTCGTCGAGCACCTGGTCTTCCGCGGGACGGTGCCGGTGGCGCCCTACCCGGCCCTCACGCGCTTCGCGGCGGAGTTCGGGCTGCGGCCCTCGGCGCGGGCGACCCCGTATCGATTCGACGTGGCGCCCCAATAGCTCGGGCGCCCGCGGGCCCTCGCGCCTGTGCGGCTACGTGATCGCCAGCTCGACCTCGATGTTGCCGCGCGTGGCGTTCGAGTACGGGCAGACCTCGTGCGCGGCGGCGACCAGGCGCTGCTTCTGCTCGTCTTCGAGGCCGGGGAGCGCGATGGCCAGCCTGACCGCGATGCCGAACTTGGCGCCGCCGTGTGTGGGCCCGAGCGACACGCTGGAATCGATGGCGACGCCGTCCGGCACGCGCAGGCCCAGCTTGGGCGCGGTGGCGCGCAGGGCGCCGATGAAGCAGGCCGCGTAGCCGATGGCGAAGAGCTGCTCCGGGTTGGTGCCGGGCTTGCCGGAGCCGGGCGGGCTGAGCTTCACGTCGAGGGCGCCGTCGCTGGTCTTGCCGGCGCCGTCGCGGCCTCCGATGGTGTGGGCCTGCGCGGTGTAGAGGACCTTGTCGAGCTTCGTCGTCATGTGCTGCTCCTGGGTGTTGCGTTGGGTGAGGTGGTGGCGCCGGCTCAGGCGGCGCGCAGGCGGTCGCGCAGGGCCTGGAGCTCGCGGGTGAGCGCGGTGAGCTCGGAGATGGAGCACTGCGAGGCCGCGAGCAGGCACTCGGGGACCTGCGCTGCCCGCGCCTTGAGCTTGCGGCCGGCGGCGGTGAGGTGGATGTGCACGCGGCGCTCGTCGTCGATGGCGCGGCGGCGCTCGACGTAGCCGGTGGCCTCCAGGCGCTTGAGCAGCGGGGTGAGCGTGCCGGAGTCGAGCGAGAGGCGCGCGCCCAGCTCCGACACCATGGGGCCGTCGCTCTCCCAGAGCGCGAGCATGGCCAGGTACTGCGGGTAGGTCAGGCGCAGCCGGGCGAGGTGCGGTTGGTACAGCTTCGTCATCGCCAGCGAGGTCGAGTAGACGGCGAAGCAGAGCTGGTTGTCGAGACGAAGGAGCTCGTCGGCGGAGCGCGGGCTAGGCATGGCGACAAGATAGTGCGCGATTCGATTGTGTGCAATCAAATCGTGCGTGATTCGATTTCTACGCAGGAAGCCGAGCAATTCCGTGGAGCTGCACGCCCTGGCCCGTTGTATGGTCGCGGGGCCAGTGACGATGCGCCTCCTGCACTTCTCCGACCTCCACGTCCAGCTCCGCGATTGGCGCACCCGCCCGTTCCGCGACCTGGGGCCGCTGCGTTCGGTGGCCACCGCCGAGCTGTGGCTGCGGCGCGGGACCAAGTTCGACGGCGCCGAGGAGCGCACGCGCAAGCTGGTCGCGCTGGGCCGCGGCTTCGATCACGTCCTCTGCACCGGCGACCTGGTGCAGCTCTGTCACCCGGACGAGTTCGCGCTGGCGCGGGCGGCGCTCGAGCCCCTGGCGAGCGACCCGGCGCGCTTCACCTGCATCGCGGGGAACCACGATCGCTATCCGTGGGACTTCGCCACGCCGCGCTTCTTCGAGCGGCACTTCCCGGAGCAACTGAAGAGCGACCTGCCGCCTGAGTTCACGCGCACGCGGCTCCTCGACGGCGTGGCGCTGGTGCTCTTCGACTCCGCCGATCCGATGAGCTGGCCCATCCTCACCAAGGGCAAGGCGCTCGGGCCCGCGCTCGACGCGCTGGAGCGGACGATGGCGCACGCCGAGGTGCGGTCGCGTGCGGCGCTGGTGGCGATCCACCACTCGCCGCTGCGGCCGCAGGGCTTCGCGGGCGTGCCGGTGCACGCGCTGTGGGGGTACAGCCGGTTCTTGAAGATCGCCAAGGAGGGCGGCGCGCTGGCCGTGCTCGCGGGGCACGTGCACGAGCGCTACGAGCTCGCCGAGACGCGCGACCGGCCGCGGATCCTCTGCGTGGGCTCGTCGACGGAGCTGGGCAAGGAGGGCGCTTACGCGATCG
>JAFEBC010000700.1 GCA_018266095.1 Deltaproteobacteria bacterium | reverse complement strand
CTGGGTTTCGGCCTTGGACGCTGGCTTGGCGTTGGCGTTCGCGTTTGCGTTGGCCTTCGCGTTTGCGTTCGCGTTGGCGTTTGCGTTCGCGTTGGCGTTTGCGTTCGCGTTGGCGTTTGCGTTCGCGTTCGCGTTGGCGTTCGCGTTGGAGTTTGCGTTAGCGTTGGCGTTTGCGTCGGCGTTCGCGCTCTCGTCCGGCGGCTTCGCCGCGCTCAGGGCCTGCAGCTTGGGCCACGTTGGCGCCGACTGCGCACCCGGCCGCGCCGGCTTGCTTACCGTCTCCAGCGCCTTGCCCGACTCGCTGGCCGGCTCGCCGCCGCGCACGAAGCCGCTCGCGAGCTTGAGCACATCCGCGTCCTCCATGCGGCGCACGAGCGGACGCGGCTCCTTGATGGTGTGCTCCTCGAGGAAGGTCCAATTGCCCCAGTCGAGGCTGCACCCGAGCTGCTCGGCCACGCCCTGCGCGAAGTTCGGCACCACCGGCATGAGCAAGCGCGCGCACACGCGGGCCACGTTCGCGGCCAGGGTCAGCTCGCGCCGCGCCGCCTCGAGGTCCGTCGCCACGATCTTCCACGGCTGCATCCGCTGCAGCCGCTCATTGACCAGCGAGCCCAGCACCAGGATCTGCTGGATGGCGTAGCGCGTGTCGCACGCGAGGTAGCCCTTCTTCGCCTCGGCCTCCGCGTGCTGCGCCTGCTTCCACAAGTCCTCAGCGTCCGCCCAGCCCGCGATACGGCCCAGCTTGCCGCCGCAGCGCGTGTGGATGAGCGAGAGCGCGCGGTTCGTCAAATTGCCGATGTTCGCGAGCAGCTCGCCGTTGACGCGGTTCTTGAGCTCGGTGAGCGAGAGGTCGAGGTCGCTCGGGCTGGGCCCCAAGTTGGCCGCGTAGAAGTAGCGCAGCCACTCGGGCTCCAGGCCCTTGTCGAGGTATTCGCGCGCGTTGATGAAGGTGCCGCGCGACTTGGACATCTTCGCGCCCTCGACCGTCAGCATGCCGTGCACGTGCACGCGCGCGGGCGTCTTGCGGCCGGCCACGTGCAGCATCGCGGGCCAGAAGAGCGTGTGGAAGTAGACGATGTCCTTGCCGATGAAGTGCACGACGTCGCAGTCGGCGTCCTTGGCCCAGAAGTCCTCGACGCTGCGGGGCGCGGGCGGCACGGCGTCGCGCACGGCGGCCTCGGCCTTGGCCTTCGCGTTCATGCGCTCGACCCAGTGCTCGGTCGACGAGAGGTACCCGATGGGCGCGTCCAGCCAGACGTAGAAGTACTTCGCGTCCTCGCCGGGGATCTTGAAGCCGAAGTACGGCGCGTCGCGGGAGATGTCCCAGTCGCGCAGCGGCTCGGAGAGCCAGCCGTCGAGCGAGCGCAGGATCTCGGGCTGCAGCGTGCCCGCCGCGGTCCAGCCGCGCAGGAACTCCTGGTACTTCGAGAGCGTGACGAAGTAGTGGTCGCTCACGCGCCGCACCGGCGGGACCTCGCCGCGGCCCTGGTCCTTGCAGATGGCGCAGTAGGGATTGATGAGGTCGGTGGGCTCGTACGTCGAGCCGCACTTCTCGCAGCCGTCGCCGTACTGGTTCAGCTCGCCGCACTTGGGGCACTTGCCGCGCACGTAGCGGTCGGGGAGGAAGCGCTTGTCGATCTCGCAGTAGAGCTGCTCGACGCCGCGCTTGGCGATGCCGCCGTCGGCCTGGATGGCCGTAAAGAACGCGCGCGCGTGCTTCTCGTTCTCGGGCGAGTTCGTCGTGTAGAACTCGTCGAAGCCGATGCCGAACGCGGCGTAGTCGGCCTTGTGCTCCTCGTGCCAGCGCGCCACGAACTGCTCGGGCGGGATGCCGGCCTTGGCCGCGTTGACCTCGATGGGCGTGCCGTGCGTGTCGTCGGCGCAGATGTAGACGGTCTCGCGGCCGGAGGCGCGCAGGGCCCGGACGTAGACGTCGGTCTGCACGGCCTCGACGAGGTGTCCGAGGTGGATGCTGCCGTTCGCGTAGGGCAGCGCCATGGTGACGAGGGTCTTGGTGGACATGGGCGAGGGCGGGTGTAGCACAGGACAGAGTGCGGCGCGCTCTGGGATCGAGTGGAAGCGCGCCTAGACCCAGCTCTCGGTGGCGAGGCCAGGGACGCGCATGAAGTGGCGCAGGTTGTGGGTCACCAACGTGCGCCCGAGCGAGAGGGCGTGCGCCGCGATCATCACGTCGAGCGAACCGATGGACGTGCCGTGGTTCGCGAGCAGCGCGCCGACGTGACCGAACTCGCCGGCGGCGCTCACGTCGAAGGGCGCGACCTCGATGTCGGAGACGAAGGCGTCGATGAGCCGATGCAGCTTCTTGGACTTCTTGCGGTCGGCGCCGAAGCGCAGTTCTGCCAGCGTGACGGCGCTGATGCAGACCTGCGAGGGTGCGCACTGAAGGAGCCGCTCTCCGACCCGGCCGTGGCCGCGCAGCGCGAAGCTGACCGTGTCGGTGTCGAGAAGGAAGGACATCCTCTACTTCCCGCCGAAGGGGTTGCGCAGCTTGCCGATCGACGCAGCTGCAGGCCGGGGAACGTCCTCAGTCCAGGCGCCGAGGCAGGCGCGGAACCCGGCCGACCACTCGTCGGCGGGCTCGAGCACCACCCGCTTGCCTTCACGGCGCGCGACGAGCTCGCGCTGGTTCGCAGGGAACCGGCACCCCTTGGGGAGGCGCACAGCCTGGCTGCCGCCGTTGGTGAAGACCTTGGCTCGCTCGGACATGGCGAAAGTATAGACAGCGTCTATACATCGCGCAACGCAGCGTGCGGCTTGCAGCTTCAGGCGCGCCGCGCCCCGCACGCCTCCACCATCAGCGCCTCCAAGAGCAGCCGCGCGTCCGCCCCGCTCTTGATGCCCGCGTCCGCCTCCGCGCACAGCACGAGCGCCCGCCGCCAGTGCGCCCGCGGCTTCCTGCGCGCCCGCTTGTACGTCAGGAACGCGCCGTACGGATTCGGCACTTTCTGCTTCTTGGCCTTGCACTCCTCTTCCACCGCCGGGAACACGCTGCGCTGGTACTCGTCGTACTGCAGCTCGCGCGGGCCCTTCGCGGCCGGGATCGAGGCCATGCGCGCGTGCTCGTACAGCAACTTGCGCACCGCCGAGGCGATGCCGCCCAGGAACGGCAGCGCCACCGAGGCCACGTTGGACTTGCGCCGCAGCTCCTCGTGGAAGAGCGCCAGCGCCTTGCCCAGATCACCGTCGCCCACGGCCTCGCCGAGCGCGAAGAACTCCTCCTCGGACACCTTGGCGACGATGGCCTCGACGTCCGCGCGCATGATCTGCGGCTTGTCTCCGACGTAGAGGGCGAGCTTCTCCAGCTCGGTGGCGATGAGGCGCAGGTCGTCGCCGAGGCGCTGCTTGAGTTCGATCTCCGCGTCGCGCGCGAGGCGCTTCTTGTGCGGCGCGAGGGCCTCGTTCACCACCGCCGAGATGTCGAGCGTGTCGATGGAGCGTCCGCGCCGCTCGGCCTTGCGCTTGACGGTGGCGCCCTTCTCGGAGATCACGCGCAGCAGCGGATGACGCTGCGGGAGCGACTCGGCCACCAGGATGAGGTGCGTCTTGGGCGGCAGGCCGCGCTCCAGGGCCTTCACCAGCGAGTCGAGATCGTCCGGCGGCGGCACCAATTTGTGCTCGATGGCCCACGCCGACAGCTCCTGCAGCCACTGCTTGTCGCCGTCCTCGGGCGCAGCGCCGACCTCCTTGCGCCAGCGCGCCGCCGTAGCCGCGCCCTTGAGCCCGTAGGCCACATCGGCGGCAGAGAACCCCGCGCCGCGCACGAGCTTGAGCAGCCGCCGCGCGCCGTCCCGCTGACGCTTGCCCTGCCACAGCTCACGCGCGCGCGAGAGCTCCTTCTCCGCGTCGACCTCCTCCGCGAAGGCCTCGGCGCCCTCGACCACGATGGCCTTCGGCGCGGCGAACATGGCGATGGTGACGAGGTGGCTCACGATCTCGCGCGCCCCCGCGGCCGCGTCGAGCACGATGAGGTTCAAGGCGCGATCGCGCTCGGGCACGATGGCCTCGGCCAGCTCGCGCGCGGCCGTCCGCGTGAGGAACTCGTCGCCCTCCAAGAGCACCAAGGGCGGCGCCTTGCCCTGCCCCGCCTTCTCCAACAGCTCCGAGAGCTCAGCCACGGGGCGCCCCCTCCCCGCGCAGCTCGCGCAGGCCCAACAAGAGCCGCTCGAGCTGCAGCCGCGGGTTGCCGTTCTGCAAGAGCCCCTCGCGCACCACCTTCAAGTGGTCCAGCGCGCGCAGGGCCTCGAGCGGCTGCGTGCCCTCGTGCGCGCCGTCACCGTACGCGACCAGTTCGTCGTGCAGCTCGGCCGCCCAGAGGTCGCAGATGGCCAGCGCCGGATCGCGCTCGGCGTGCTCCTCCGCGAGGTCCAGGGCCAGCCGCTCATCGGGCTCCCGCAGCGCCGCGCGCACCTGATCGCGCAGCGCGTTCCGCTCGCCCAGCGCCTCCGCGGTGAACGTCAGCGCCTTCGCCAGCGAGCCCAGCGACGCCACCGCGCGCGCCTTCGCCTCTTGCGGCGGCACGCCCTGCTTCAGGAGCTTGCGCTCGACCACCTCGTCTGCGAGCGGCCCCAGCGGCAGCCTCGCGCAGCGCGACCGCACGGTCGCCAGGAGCTGATCCGGCGCCGAGGTCACGAGCAGGAACGTGGTCTGCGGCGGCGGCTCCTCCAGCGTCTTCAGGAGCGCGTTCTGCGCCCGCTCATTGAGCGTCTCGGCCGGCGACACGATCGCCACCTTGCGCCGCCCGCGCACCAGCGCGAACGCCAGCCGCCGCGCGAGCTGCCGCACCTCGTCCACGCGGATCTCCCGCGAGGGCGCCGTCTCCAGATCGCCCTTGTTGACGAGCCCCTTGGCCACGAGCTCGCTCTGCGGCCGCACCCAGAACACGTCCGGGAACACGCCGCGCGCGATCTGCGTGCAGGCCACACACGCCCCGCACGGCCGCTCGGTCTCCGGCGACTCGCAGTTGGCCGCCTGGGCCACCAGCCGGCTCAGGAGCTCCTTGCCTACGCCCTCGGGCCCCACCACCAGGTACGCGTGGTGCAGCTCACCCTTGGCCAGCGCCCGCCGCACCAGGCGCACCGCCCGCTCCTGCCCCTCGATCTCGCTCCATGGCATCGCGGGCGGACCCTCGCACACGCGACACGCGACCGCAATCATCGCCGACGCGCCGAGAGAATGGACGCCCCGCGCCCGACGTCTCACCCGCGACAGTGTCCAGCCGATCCCTGCTGCCCCGGCGGCCGTTGCGGTTAGACTCTGGCCCTCCTGGAGGCACCTTGCGTCGATTCGCCCTCATCGCCCTCGCCGCCGCGGCCACCGCCTGCTCGGACCCGAACAACCAGGTCTACGGCGGCCTCAACAGCTCGCCGCCGCTGGTGGTGCGCAAGGTCAACTCGACCATCTTCGGCACGGTCACCACGACCAACCAGGCCGGCAAGGAGACGACGCAGGACGCGGTCATCCTCTCGGAGAGCGACAACCTCTGCGGCCTGTTGCAGCAGAACCCGGACCTCTTCAAGCGCACCGACCTCGCCTACAACGCGCTCATCCTCATGTTCCCGCACAACCGCCTGGGGAGCTTCAACCTCGTCATCGGCGGCGACGTGGCCGCGACCTTCATGGCCTCCTCCGGCTCGAGCGACGGGAGCAGCGGGAGCGGCATCGCCTTCTTCGGCGGCAACGGCTACATCAGCGTCGGCGACTTCGATCCCGGCGGGAACGCGAAGGGGAACTTCGATCTGATCTTCTTCGACAGCGCGCAGGACTCGTTCGAGGCGTACGGGAACTTCCAGAGCGACCCGTGCGCGGCGATGACGACGGCGTACATCCCTCGATTTGATGGCTAGGATCGCCGGGCGCGCTCCAGGTTCCTTCGGCGACGCCCCAGGCGTCAGCAGCGAGCGAGCGCGTCCACGAGCGCCTCGAAGTCGCCGTCGGCGATCGCGTCGACGCGGAGCCCTCGGTCGCGCGCGACGCTGGCGCACTTCTCGCCCATGCAGGCGACCTTGGGCTTCTCCGCCAGCGCCTTCGCTTCGCCGCCCGCGAGGTCGCAGAAGCCGGTGACGGCGCTGCCGCTGCCGAAGGTGATGGCGTCGATCTGTCCCGCGCGCAGGGCATGCAGGCCGGACTGGACGCCCTGCGCGTCGGGGCGCTCGGTCTCGGTGCGATAGAGGACGAAGGCGTCGACTTCGGCGCCCCACGAGGTCAGCAGGGCTTCGGCCTCGGGGCTGCCGCCCTGGGCGCGCGGCAGGGCGATGCGGGCGCCGCGCAGCAGCGGTCCGAGCGCGACCTTGAGGGCCTCGGCCAGGCCTGCGGCGCCGGTGACCTTGGGCTTGATGACGCGCAAGTACTCGAACTGCTTGAGGGATCGGGCCGTGCCCGCGCCGGCCACTGCGATCGGCATTCGTTGCAGTACACTCTCTGGATTCTTTTGAATAGATTCCATTCGAGATACAAATCGCGCCACGGCCTGCGGAGACGACAGCACCAGCGCGTCCGCGGGATCGTCCGACAGCGCGCGCAGCTTCGCGTCGAGCGCGGCCGTGTCCTCCGGCCACTCGAAGCGCACGCAAGGCATCGCCACCGCCTCGGCGCCCTGGTCGCGCAAGAGCCTGGCCAGCGGATCCACCGCGCCCCGCGCCGACTCCGAGGCCCGCGTCATCAACACCCGTGCACCTTGCAGCTTCAAGAGCGGCTCCTCTGCGGCGCTGGCAGGCCCGCCGCGCCCAGGCGCGAACGCTCCAAGAGCGGCGCGCCCCCGGCCTCGAGCAGCCGCTCGGCGACCAGGGTCCCCAGCGTCAGCGGATCCGACGCCGGCCCGCGCGCCTCGGCGCGCAGAAGGGTGATCGACTGCGCCTCGCCCCCGGTCAGCGAGATCGGCCCCTCACCGGCCGGCCCGCCCAGGAGCGCGCGCAGGTACAGCGTGTCGCCCTCGTGCACCGCGTGCGCAGCGACCGGCAGCGTGCACCCGCCCTGCAACCGCGCCAGCACCGCTCGCTCCGCGCGCACGGCCTGCGACGAGCGCACCTCCTCGAGCTGCGCGCAGATCGCCGCGGCCGCCGAGGCGTCCACGGTCTCGATCGCCAGGGCGGCCTGACCCGCCGCGGGCAGCGAGAGCTCGATGGGCAGGACCTCGGTGATGTGCGCGTCGTACCCCAGCCGCGCGAGCCCGGCCTGCGCCAGCACCACCGCATCGAGGAGCCCGTCACCAGGACGGCGCGCGTCCGCCGACCCGCCGGCCGTCTCCAGCGGACCTGTCGCCTTCTCCAGCCGCGTGCG
>JAFEBC010000006.1 GCA_018266095.1 Deltaproteobacteria bacterium | reverse complement strand
GGTTGGCGCGGAACTCGCCCTTCTTGCCCTGGCGCCGCATCGCGCCCACGACCTCGCCGTGCACCACCAGCGCGCGGATGTCCTGGCCGCGCGATTCGCTGATGAACTCCTGCACGAGCAACTCCTGGCCGAGCTGCTGCAGCGTGCCCAGGATGGACTCCACCTCGGCGATCGAGTGCGCGATCATCACGCCCACGCCCTGCGTGCCGCGCAGCAATTTGAGGATCACCGGCAGGCCGCCCACCGCCTCGACCAGCGGCTCCACCTCGGCCTTCGCGCGCGCCCGCACCGTGCGCGGGATCGGCAGGCCCTTCTGCGCCAGGATCTGCAGCGCGCGCAGCTTGTCGCGGCTCGTCTCGATGGCGCTGGCCGAGTTCAAGAGCGGCACGTTCATGGCCTCGAGCTGACGCACGACCGCGAGGCCCTCTTGCGTCACCGACGCGCCCACGCGAGGCAGCGCGCACGCGAGCTGCGGCACGCGCTTGCCCTTGTGCACCAGGCGCGGGCGGCCCGAATCGAGCACGAGATCGCAGGCGAGGATGTCGAGCACGACCGGCTTCAAGCCCTGCGCGGTCGCGGCTTCGATGAGGCGGCGCGTCGAGAAGAGCGACTTCTTGCGCGAGAGGATCGCGAGGCGCGGCAGCGGTCGGATCGGCTGGGGCACCTCGGACATGCGCGTGAGGCTACACGATCAGTGACTCGGGATGCGGCACAAGGGTCGCGCCACGTCAGTCTTGCTCCCGGTGAAGGCGAAGCCGTTGGCGTCGAGCGCGCTGTACGCGTTGTGCGCGTCCGGCTGGTCCTTGCCCCAGAAGCCGGTCTGCTTGGTCGGGTCGTACGCGGAGAAGCCGCTCGTGGGGACGAACGTGCCCGGCGTCGCGACGTCGTTGTAGCCGAGCCAGCCTTGGATGAAGCCGGCGGCGCCCGCGGTGAGCGCCTGCGTGGCCTCGAGCTCCGCGGCCGACTCGAACCACAGGAGGTGCCCGCCCAAGCCGAGGCAGGTGCTCTCGCCGTCGGCCCAGGTGCCCTTCGTGACGCACTCCACGAGCTTGCCGTTGCTGAACGAGAGCGGCAGCGCGCCGCAGAGGTCGCTGTCCAGGCAGGTGCCAGTCAGATCGCCCTCGATGGCGACCTGCGAGGGGCGCGTGGTGAGCTTGTTCCAGAGGTGCGCAGCGCTGCAGCGATCGAACACGGTGTCGCCGTAGAAGGTGAGCTTGGTGCGCACGCTCGTGAGCTTGGGAAGGTCCACGGTGGTGAGCGCGGTGTCGCCCTCGACCCGCAGCACGTCGACGTCGGCGAGCGCGGGCAACGACAGCTTGGTGAGCGCGGGCGCGCTGGTGAGCACGATCTGGTTCGCGGAGCCACCCGGCAAGAGCGGCGCGTCGAGCGTGGTGAAGCGCAGCGCGCCCACGATGTAGATGCTGGTGTTGAGCGTGAGCTGCGGCAGGCTCAGCGTCACGAGATCGTCCTGCGCGTAGATGAACACGTTCACCACCGACACCAGCGCGGGCAGCGACACGGTGGTGAGGCCTGGGACGTTCTGCGGCGTGTTCTGGTTCGTGAGCGCGCCGCCGTCGATGACGAGGTTGCCCAGGAGGTGCTCGAGGTTCGGCAACTCGAGCTTCGCGCCCGGGGGCCCGCGCACGCGCAGATCGCCGCCGATGATGCGCACGCCCGCGAGCGCCGCGAGGTCTTCGGGGCCGTCGATGAAGACGTCGCCGACGTGCACGTCGATGAGCGGATCGCGGTTGCAGAGGAAGGTTGTCTGCGTGATCTCGCTCGTCTGCAGCCGGCCGTCGCCGCTGGTGTCGAGGCCCACGTCGATGCGCTCGCCGCCGTACGCGCAGTTCGCGCCCGCGGGCTCGAGGGTGGCCTCCACGAGTGAGCTCAAGCCCTGCGTGTTGGTCACGACGGGCGTGCCGTCCTTGCCGTTGCACGCGTACTGCGTCAGCGAGGGATCGATCTCGCTCGCCTGCAGGACGCCGTCGCCGTTCTTGTCCAGGCCCATCTGCAGCGCCACGCCACCTTGCGGACAGTGCGCGCCCGCGGGCTCGGGGGCGAAGCTGAAGAGCTCGTTCGCTTGATTGCTCGTGGTGCCGCCGCACGAGAGCAGCACGAACACGAGCGGGGAGAGCGCGAGGACGTGGGTTCGCATGGGGTTCCTTCGGGTCGCTGGAGGTGAGTGGAGGCGAGAGGGCGCGGCTCTCAAGGCGCGGGGACGCGGCAGAGGGCGCCGAAGCGGAAGGCGTGTTGGCTCGCCTGGACCGCGAGCGCATTCCCGTCATCGAAGACGGTCGCGTCGGTGCCGGGGCCGGGCGCGTACAGCCAGAAGGATCCCGGCGTGGGCGGCATGGCCGGGTTGTAGGAAGGGACGGCGTCGGGTGAGGACCACACGCCGCCGACGAGGCGGTACCCGAGCCACACGTTCCACGGGAGGATCCAATTCCCGCGGGCGCCCTTCATGGCGGACCACTCCTCGTCGTTGTTCGCGTACGCGAGGTGCGCGCCGGAGCCGAACGACTGGCAGACCTTCTCTGCATCGGGGCGCGCCTCCCCCATGCCGCAGAGCCAGAGGGTCGCGTTGGCGTACCCCGTGAACGGGATCTGGATGCACTGGTCCGCGGCCGCGCAGGACGCGTCGTCGGGGCCCAAGCCCGGGTAGATGGGGGGCCCGTCGAGCGCGGTCCACAGGCGCGCCCCGAGGCAGTGCGGGAGCGCGGCGTTTGCGGCCACGGAGAAGCTGCGGGCCTTGCGCAAGAGGGGCGCGGTGAGCGTCGCCAGGGCGGGGTTCCCCTCGACGTTGAAGTCCTTCACCGTGGTCAGCGCCGGGAACGAGAGGCTCGTGAGCGCCGTCAGCTCGGCGACGATCCAGTTCGCGCTCGCGAGCACGGGGAGGTCGACCGACTGCAGCGATTCGGGCAGCCAGAGCCACTCGGCGTAGCGCAGCTTGGGGAACGAGAGCGAGGTGAGCAGCGGCGCATGCACGTCGAGCGTGCCGTTGAGCTTGGTGAGCGACGACACGTTGATCGACGTGAGCGCGGGCGTGCTGGAGGTGAACACGGTGGTGATGGTGTCGAGCGCGCGCAGATCGATGGACGTGAGCGCGGGCGCGACGCCGATGTCGAGCTCGAGCAGCGAAGTCACGGCTGGCAGCGAGAGCGAGGTGAGGCCCGCGCCGTCTTCGACGCGGATCGCGCCGGTGGCGCCGAGGAGGGTGGGCAGGGTCAGCGCGCCGGTGAACG
>JAFEBC010000069.1 GCA_018266095.1 Deltaproteobacteria bacterium | reverse complement strand
TTGGCGTTGGCGTTTGCGTAGGCGTTGGCGTTTGCGTCGGCGTTGGCGTTTGCGTCGGCGTTGGCGTTGGCGCAGGCGTTTGCGTTCGCGCAGGCGTCTGCGTCGTCGTCAGCACCTCCGGCTCCGCGTGCGCCCGCTCGTCCAGCGCCGCCAGCACGCACTCGTCCACGCGCCCATTCAGTTCGAACCGCCGCCGCCCATCCGTCAGCTCCACCACGCGAACATTTCCGCACGGCCGTTCGATCTCTTGCACCGGCTGCGCCACGAGCTGCTTCTTCACCAGCGACGCTCCCAGGAGCGCCAGCGACGCGTCCTGCAGGCTCGCGGTCTCGCGCGACACGACCACCGCGCCCACCCGCGCGATCTTGCGAAGCTGCTGCGCCTCCTCGGCCTTCAGCGGCAAGCGCACTTCGACGCCCGCCACGCCCGGCCACTTCGCGAGCGCTGAAACGGCCGCATCCGAGAGCAGATTCGACCGCGTGCCGGGCGACACCTGGAGCTCGACGCGGTCCGCGAACTTCGCGAGCCGGGCGAGATCCCCTTGGGCCACGGTGTCGTGCTGCAGCCACAGGACGAGGAGCGCCGAGAGCAACGTCATGCGGGCACGGTACCGCAAGCTGCGCCGCGGATGGATGGAAGTGTCTTCGCGTCACCGCACAGACGCTCGAGCGCGGGCGGCTTTGCCCGGCCTGAGAGAGCTTGCTACGATCCAGGCATGTCGTCGTCCGCGCGCCGCATCCACCTCCAGCGTGAGCCCAGCTCGACTCTGGCGGATCTGCGCGCCCAGCCAGACGACGGGCGCATCGAACTGGTCGAGGGCTCGCTGGAGCGGAGGGCGTCACCGAGCTACGCGCACGGAGATGCGCAAGGGGCTCTTGTCCAATGGCTACGCGGTGGCTTTCACAAGCGCGGCGGAGGCCCAGGTGGCCTGGGCGGGTGGTGGATCGTTTCGGAGGTCGAGGTCCAGTTCGACGGTGGCAACGTCTACCTCCCCGACCTCACGGGTTGGCGGCGCGAGCGCGTCCCCGAGCGTCCGACTGCGCGCCCGATGACAATTCGGCCCGATTGGGTGTGCGAGATCCTCTCGCCGTCGAACCGGAACACCGATCTCGTCGCCAAGCAGCGCACGTACCACCGCTCCGGCGTTCCCCATTCGTGGGTCGTCGATCCAGAAGCGCAGTTGCTCACGGTCCAGCGCTGGACGCCTGAGGGCTACCTCATCGTCCTCACCGCTCAACGCGGCGAGACCATCCGCGCCGAGCCCTTCGAGGCCTTGGAATGGCCCGTCGGCGTGCTGTTCGGCGACGAGCCAGACGACGAAGCGGTTCGCTAGCCTGAAGCGCGGCGCTACTTCTTCTCGTCCCGCTCCGCGTTCCACTTCGCCCACTGGTCGTCCTTGTCCGCGTCCTCCGCGAACATCTCCGGCTTGCCAGGTGTGCCGTCGGCCGCGATCACGATCTGCATCTGCTTGCCGACCAGGCTCTCCCACTTCTCGCGGCTGACCTCCTCCGGCCCCGCCACCTCGTGGCGCGCCTCGCCCGGCTTGCCGGTCGCGTAGAGCGGCACGTTCTTCGCCACCGCCACCGCGCCCGCGTACACGCGCACGAGCACGCTCTTGTCCTGATGCGCGTCCACGCGGAACGTCGTCCCGCGCACGCCTGCGACCGCGTTCTCCGTCTCCACCTGGAACTTCTGGTCGCCGCTCACGATGGAGGTGACCTTGGCCCAGATGTTCCCGAAGAAGAGCCGCGCGCTCATCTTGCGCTTGGCCTCGCCGCCGCCGAAGTGCGCCGCGGTGAGCTGCAGCTTGGCCGTCGCGCCCAGGCGCAGCACCGAGCGGTCCGCGAAGCGCAGCTCCAGCTTGGAGGCCTCGCCCGTCTCCAGCGTGTCGCCCTCGGAGAGCGGGTTGCCCACCGCCAGCTTGGCCTTCTCGCCCTTGGTGTTCGTCTTCGACGCGGTGCCATCGAGGAACGACACCTCCGCCGGCCGCGCGTCGGCCCACAGGCCGTAGAGGGGCATCGCCAGCACGGCGAACACGAACACCGAGGCGGTCGTCAACGGCAGGCTGCGCAGGAATCTGGTCGTCATCTCGAGTCCCCAACGCCGCCCGGCTGGGGCAGCGAGATCGTCATCGTCACGTCGTCACCCGGGCCCAGCTCCACCTCGCGCGTCTCGGTCAGGCCCGACTTGGCCTGAAGCTCGATGCGGTGCGGCCCCGGCTTCAGGTACAGGTGCCCGTGCTTCCCGTCGAAGTCCGCCGCCCTGCCGCGCGAGAGGCCGTCGATGCGCACCTCGGCCTCTCCGTCCGCGCAGCGCAGGGACAGCTTCCCCGATTGCGGCCGCGTCACATCGCGCGCCTCTGCGCAGCCCGCCGCCGCCCAGGACAGCGCGGCAGCCGTGACCATCGCAGAGGCCCGCAGCATCTACTTGCCCAGCTCGCACTCGACGGTGTTCGCCGACACGCCCTTCACCGTCACCGTGAACTTGCCGAGCTTCTTGGCCTCGAGCTCTTCGGCGAACTGCTGCGTCGAGCCCAGGAGCTTCAGGTCCAGCTCCAGCGTCCCCGACGAGAAGCTGCGCTGGTTCACGGCCTTCACGCCGCGCATGAAGTTGGTCATCGCCGCGCGGAACTCGGAGGCCTGCTTCATCGAGCCCACGTTCTTGACCGAGATGTGCACGTCGTTGCCGCCCGAGACGTCCTTGCTCCAGCGCTCGGCGATCTTCTTGGCGATGTCCGCCGAGAACGCCTTGGACGCCTTCTTGATGGCCTCCTTGCCGCAGGTCAGGTCGTCGAGCTGCGCCGCGTTCTGCGTGGTCTCCGAGGTGGCCAGGACGTCGCCGTTGTCGGTCGACACCGCGCGCGCCGAGAAGTTGGCCACGCACGAGCGCCAGTCCGGCCCCAGGTCGCCCATCGAGCCGCGCGAGGTGGCGATGACCTGCCCGATGATGATGACCTCCGCGCCCGTCAGCGAGCCGAGCTTGCGCGCCTGGCCGGCCGTGAGCGAGGTGGTGAACCCGCCCACCGACGCCGCCTTCGACGACGCGATCTCCGGGTCGATGATCTGCCCGAACCCGGCCTTCTTGAGCTCGTCGATGCTCACGTTCTCCGCGATGCGCAGGTCCGTCGAGACCATCGCCTGCCCCGCGTTCGGCATCCACGCCGCCATCGGGGCCGCCATGCCGATGTTCTGCTCCGCGAGCAGGATCATGGTGCGCGGCATGCCCTTGCGCGCCATGAGCAGGCCCATCGCCGCGAGGTCATCCGACAGCTTGCCCATGCTGATCTGGGCCTTGATGGTGATCTGCACCACCTCGCCGTCCATGCCCTCCTTGATGATGTCGTACTTCTTCACGAAGCCCGTCGAGTGCGTCAGCACCTGGTCCATCTTCGTCTGGAAGTCCTGCACCTCCGTAGTCGACGTGACCATCGTGCCCGCGGCCATCTCCACCGCGTGCCGCAGGGCGTCCTCGATGGCCTTCTCGCGCGCGGCCGGCTTGTCGCCGTCGAGCACGGCGGCCTGGCCTTGGGCCTCCTGCGTGATGTCCTCGGCGGCGCGCGCCGGAGCAGCCGCCACGAGGGCGGCGATCGGGAGAGCGAGACAGAGTGCCTTCAGTTGAGTGCGCATGGCGGTCATCGATCCTTTGCGGCGCGGTTCAGGTGCGCGCGGCTACTTCTTGTCCGACTTCTCGGGAGCCTTCGAATCCTTGGGGGCGGCCTTGGGCGGCTGCAGCTTGGCGGCCAGCTCGGGAGGCAGCTTGTCGATCTCGACCTCGACGTCGAGCGCGACGCCGCCGTCGGAGAAGTAGTGCGGCTGCACCACCTTGAACCCGCGCAGCGTGCCCTCGACCTTCATCTTCATGGTCTGGTCGTTCTGCATCAGCGTGCCCAGCGAGTCGCCGCCGGTGATGGTGGCGCCCTTGAGCGTCTCGAGCAGGTTGCGCAGCGCATCGGCCTTGGCGGCGCGCTCGGCGCCGAGGCGGGCCACGGCGACGGTCGGCGCGTTCAGATCAGGCGCTCCCTGGCCGCGGGCCTTGATCACGCGGCGGTCCCAGTCGATCTCGCCCGTCGCGTCGGCGCGAGCCATGGAAGGAATCAGCAGAAAGGCCAGCAGGCAGAGAACTCGGACCACGGGAAACCCTCCTCGAAGTGGCGAACCGCGACGACTATCGCAAAACGAACGTCTACGTACCATCTTCCTGGCGCGCGGCGTTGTGACAGCGACCACACCACGCGAGGCCCCAGGACCGGCCCGGAACCGTGAGCGCCGTCACACTCCCCGCTCTACTGACTAAAACGCCCAGCCGAGGCCAAGCGTCAGCAGGGGCTCGAGGCGCCCGTCGCGCAGCAGCTCGTTGACCTCCAGCTCGACCGTCAGGCCACGCCAGGGGCGCACCCACATCAGCACCCCGCCCTCGGCGACCAGCTTGAGCGCGTTGGCCGAGAGCGTGCTCGGGTTGGCGCCCGGCGGCGTGAGCAGGTACGTGGTCATGGCGAACGACCCGCCCGCGCCCAGGCCCGCGCCGAGGGTCACGATCGACCTCGTGTACAGATAGTGCGCCCGCAGCAGGACCTCGAGGTGGCCGTCGCTCGCGTTGGCGAAGGCGTTGCCCGAGGTGGCGCTGGCGTGCAGGACGGTCAGGTCCACGAGCAGCGGACGGAAGAGCTGGTAGCCGGCGCGCCCGCCCTTGGCGAACTCCCAGGTGCGGCCGGTGCCATCGGCGACGCCCACTCCCCACACGCCGCCCAGCAGCGCCACCGAGAGGCGACGCAGCTTGTCCGGGCTCTCGGACTCAGGCTCGCTCCCGGCCACGGGCCGCTCGTCGATGGGCGTCAGCACCTGCGCGGGCTCGGCGGGCCGCGGCCGATCGTCCGGGCGCGAGCGATCGTCCGTGCGCGCCGGGCGCTCATCCATCGGCACCACCGCGCGCGTCCCCTGCGACGGCGGCTGCGGCGGCGCCTGCCACGAGGGCTGCGCTGGCTGGCCTTGCGGCTGGCCGGGCTCGACCCGCTTCGGCGGCAGGGGCGCGGGCTCCATGTTCAAGGGAGTGGGCCCGTAGTGCTCGGGCTCGCTCTGGTACGGCTCCTTCTTTCCCTTGGCGGGCTTGGGCGCCTCCGGCTCGATGGTCGGGATCGGCGGCAGCGGCGCGTACTTCTTCCGCGG
>JAFEBC010000699.1 GCA_018266095.1 Deltaproteobacteria bacterium | reverse complement strand
GACCTGACGGCGGCGATCGCGCTGGGGCAGTCGTTCCTCGGCTCAGTGGCGGTGTGGCTCGGCGGCGACGACGCGCAGAGGGCGCGCATGGCGGAGCTGCTCCTCTCGGGACAGCTCGCGGCGCTCGCGCTCACCGAGGAGGCGCACGGCTCGGACGTGCTGGCCAGCGAGGTGACGGCGCGCGCGACGGCGCACGGCTATGCGCTGACGGGCACCAAGTGGCTCATCAACAACGCCACCCGCTCGGCGGCGCTCACGGTCTTCGCGCGGACGTCCAGCGAGGGCGGCCTGCACGGCTCGACGCTGTTCCTGGTCGACAAGGGCGCGCTGGCGCCTGGCGCGTTCACCACGCTGCCGAAGTTCCGCACGCACGGCATCCGTGGCGCTGACATCAGCGGCGTGCGCTTCGATGACGCGCAGCTCTCGCTCGCGGCGCGGCTCGGAGAGGAGGGCAGCGGCGCTGAGCGTGTGCTCACTGCCCTGCAACTGACGCGCGCGGGCTGCAGCACGTTCTCCTTGGGCGCGGCCGACACGGCGCTGCGGCTCGCGCTCGACTTCGCCCGCGAGCGCTCGCTGTACGGCGCCACCGTGTTCGACATCGCGCACGCGCGCTCGATGCTGGTGGACGCGTTCGCCGAGCTGCTGCTCGCCGAGTGCGTGTCGATCGCGGCGCTGCGCGGCGCGCAAGGTGCGGCGTCCCAGCTCTCGCTCTGGTCGCAGATCGCGAAGCTGCTCGTGCCGACGGTCTGCGAGCGCGTGATCCACGACACCGCTGTCGTCCTCGGCGCGCGGCACTACGTGCGCGAGGGCTTCGCCGGCGGCGCGTTCCAGAAGCTGCTGCGCGACGCGGCGGTGGTGAGCCTCTTCGACGGCAGCACCGCGGTGAACCTGGATGGCATCGGGGCCCAGTTGGTGCGGCTGTCCGCAGAGCGCGCCGCGCCCGCCGAGGAGCGCCAACGGACCCTCGCGCGCGTGTTCGATCTGGCGGCGCCGCTCCCGGCCATCTTCAGCGAGCGCCTGGAGCTGATGACCGCGGGACGCGACGACGTCACGCAGGGCCTGTCGAGCTCGCTGGAGCGCCTGGCCGGACTGCGCGTGCGCACGGAGGAAGACGGCGCGGCGCCGATCGACCCGGAGCTCCTGGAGGAGGTCCTCGCGCTCGGACAGGACCTGACGCAACAGCTCGCCGTGCTCGGCGAACAGGTGTCGGTGCTCGCCCGCGACCGCTCCATGTTGAAGCGGTCGCCCGAGCTCTTCGAGCTGGCGCGGCGCTACTCCCGCCTCTTCGCGGGCGCGGCCTGCGTGCACCTCTTCGCGCATTCGCGGGCACGCCTGGATCCGTGGGGCGCGCGCGGGAGCTGGCTTGCCTTCGTGCTCGCTCGTGTGCTGCAAGACTTCTCGGCGCCGTCGCTGCCGCGCAGATCGCCGCACTTCGACGATCTCACGCGCCGGCTGACGGAGCTGCACGACGAGGAGCGCGCCTTCGCTTTGGTGGCGATTCCGCTGGGCCGTTCCGAGTAGTATCCCCGCCTTCACTTCTTGGAGACACCCCACATGACCCTTGCTCCACTGCTCGCCGTTCTTCTCGCCCAGGCCGCTCCTGCGAAGCCCGCCAAGGCCGCCGCTCCCGCTCCTGCAGGGGCCAACGCCTCCGCCAACGCCGCCGCCGAATCCGCCGCCAAGGCCGCCGAGAGCGCCGCCGCGTCCGCGAACGCCAACGCTGACGCCACCAAGAAGGCCGTCGACGCCGCGCAGTCGGCCGCTGAGTCCGCTGCCAAGGCCGCCGAGGCCGCCGCCAAGGCCGCCGACTCTGCCGCGAAGGCCGCCGACAAGGCCGCCGAAGCCCTCGCCAAGATGGCGCCGCCTGCCGCTCCTCCCGCCGCCGCCGCCGCTGCGCCTGCTCCGGGCGAGGCCCCCAAGCCGCCGCCCGTGACCTGGACCGGCTCGCTCGGCGCGGGCGCGATCGTGCTCACCGGCAACTCCAACACGCTCACCTTCACCGGCAAGGCCGCCTTCGAGCGCAAGTCGACCGACTGGATCTTCAGCTTCAAGGCGGGCGGCGCCTACGGCCAGACGCGCGAGGCGCAGACCGACGCGAACCAGACCACCGCGCTCAACGGCGGCCTGCTCGTGCGCGGCGACCGCCGCTTCAACCCGATGCTCTCGATCTTCGTCTCCGGCGCGTTCGACGCGGATCACGTGAAGAGCATCGAGGCGCGTCCGGTGGGCGAGCTCGGCATCGGGCTCGCGTGGTTCGACACCAAGGAGGGCGACTTCAGCAAGACCAGCCTGCGCACCGACCTCGGCTTCAAGTACGGCCGCGAGTACCGCTTCCAGTACGCGCTCGCCACGGGCGACGTGGCCACGGACGTCCCCGACGTGGACCTGGTCGCGCCGCACATGGGCCTCGCGTACCGCTACGCGATCTCCAAGGAGATCATCTTCACCGAGGACGTGGACGTGTCGGTGAACGTGGTCGGCGACGTGCGCATGATCCTGAACTCGCAGAGCAAGCTGTCGGCGAAGCTGACCGACTCGACGGCGCTCGGCATCCAGCTCGGCGTCATCGACGACACCGTGCCCGCGCCCGGCAAGGTGAACGTGGACACGACGCTCGCGATCACGCTCGACATCGCGCTCTAGCAGCCCTGTAGTCTCGTAGGACGGCCCGGAGCGCGCGAGCCCATCGCGCCTCCGGTGCCGCGCACGTCATCCCTTGAGCCGCAGCCACTGGCCGCGCTCGGGATAGAGATCGAAGCGCCAGGCGCGCCCGTCGACGTAGTAGTGCAGCGCCACCACCAAGGTCACCGGCAGCTCCCCGAAGCGCGTGCGGCCCACCAGAAGGCGCGGCAGGAAGATGACGCCGCCGTAGCCGATGGAGAGCGCGAGGTAGATCCAGAGTTGTCGCTTCGCGAGCAGGCCGATGAGCGGATTCCCCTCAGCGGCGCCACGCTCCGCGCGCGTCTGGTTGTGGAACCAGACGAGGCCGATGTACTGCAGGTTGTGGAACGTGGTGAGCAGCGCGACCGCGACCAGCACGTTCGATTCGAGCCCCGCCGCGCCGAACGCGAGCGTCACGGCGACGAGCAGCAGCGCGCGTCCCAGCAGATTCGTGCGTCCGCGGCGCCACATCCACACGTGGTGCGCGACGGCGGCGAGGAGG
>JAFEBC010000698.1 GCA_018266095.1 Deltaproteobacteria bacterium | reverse complement strand
TGTGACCGGGGGCTGGGAACCCACGGGCCACCTCCAGAACGGACCAGGGGGACGATCTTCCCCGGGGGCCGCGATTTCGGGCGGCGTCACGGTGACCGACCATGCCAGGGGCACAGCGTTACCGGCGCCACGCATCCAGCGGGGCTCCTGCCCCTGGTGTTCAAGGGTTGGCACTGGCACCGCGGTTGCTAGAGGTATGCATCCCTCCGCGACGGACAGCGTGGACGCGATGGTGCTCGACGCCGATCTGCGCCAGGCGTTGGTCGCCATCCGATCACTCGGACGGCACGGCCTGCGGGTCGCCGCGTTCGGCCAGCGGCGCTCTGCACCGGCGCTGGCCTCGCGCTGGTGCAGGGAAGGGCTGGTGTCTCCCGCGCCTCCGACCTCACGGCGATCCCTCGAGGCCCTCGAGCTCGCGCTGCGCCACATCCGTCCCCACGTGCTCATCCCTTCGGCGGACGGCACCGTCGAGCTCCTGCGCAGACACCGCGTGCTGCTCGGGCAGAAGGCGCGCATCGCGCTCGCGCAGGATGACGCGCTGGAGATCGCCATCGACAAGGAGCGGTCGCTGTCGCTCGCGCAAGAGCTGGGCATCGGCGTGCCGCGCGGCGTGATCGTGCGCGCTCCCGATGAGGTGCGTGCAGCGATCCGCGAGGTGCGGCTGCCCGCGGTGGTGAAGCCGACGCAGTCGTGGCAGGAGGACGAGCACGGCGGCGCGCGGCTCGACGCGCGGCTCGTGATCGACGAGGCGGAGGCCCGGTGCGCGGTCGCTGAGCTGACCCGCTTCGGCGGGCGCGCGCTGTTCCAGGAGTACCTGCCGGGCCGCCGCGAAGCGGTGAGCCTCTTCTGCACCGATGGGGTGGTCCGCGCGCGCTTCGCGCAGTGGGCCGAGCGCACCTCGCCGCCCATCGGTGGGGAGTCCGTGCTGCGCCAGAGCATCGCCGTGCCGCAGGATCTGGGCGGCTCCGCGGAGCGCCTGGTGAGCGAGATCGGGCTCGACGGCTACGCCGAGGTGGAGTTTCGCCGCGACGGCGACGGCGCTCCCCGGCTGATGGAGATCAACCCGCGCCTCTCCGCGTCGGTCGAGCTGGCCGTGCGCTCGGGCATCGACTTCCCCGCGCTGCTGTACCGCTGGGCGGCGGGTGAGCCCGTCGCAGCCGTGCGCGGCTACAAGGTCGGCACCTGGATGCGCTACCTGCGCGGCGATCTGATGAGCACGGTCGCGGCGCTGCGCCAACGCGGGCGTCCAGGCGTCGCGCCGCCGTGCCAGGCGCTGATGGGCTTCGCTGCCTCGTTCCTGCGACCGATGCGCTACGACTATCTCGACTGGCGCGATCCGTCGCCTGCGCTCCGGGCTGCTGCCAATTTCTGGCAGGAGATGTTGCACGCCACCACGCGGGCGCGCTCGCGGCTCGCCCAACGCTGGAGCGGCTAGCCCATGCAGAGCGCGGATGTCCTCGTGGTCGGCGCTGGTCCCTACGGGCTCTCGGCGGCGGCGCAGCTTCGTGGCCGCGGTGTGCGCGTCGCGATCGTCGGCAAGGTGATGGAGCTGTGGCGCGAGCACATGCCCGACGGGATGCTGCTGCGCTCGCAGTGGTGGGCGAGCAACCTCTCGGCGCCGGGCGGGCGGCATTCGCTGCGCGCGTTCCTGCGCGAGATCGGACAAGAGCCGCGCTATCCGCTGCCGCGCGAGCTGTTCCTCGCGTACACGCGCTGGTTCCAGGAGCGCGAGGTGCCGGACGTGGACGAGACCTACGTGACGCGGCTCGACCGTGAGGGCGCCGGATTTCGCGCGCGGCTCGCCGACGGACGCGAGCAGTCTGCACGCGCAGTCGTCCTGGCCACCGGCCTCCTCGCGCACGCGCGCCGCCCGGACTTCGCTGCCGGGCTGCCCGCGGGCACGGTGTCTCACTGCAGCGAGCTCACCGAGCCGCGGCGCTTCGCGGGTCGGCGCGTGATCGTGCTCGGCGGCGGCCAGAGCGCGACCGAGTACGCGGCGCTCTTGCACGAGGCGGGCGCGGAGGTGGACCTGATCGCGCGGCGCTCCATCGATTGGTTGGGCGAGGATCGCTCCGGGCGCCGCACCCTCCTGGAGCGCCTGCGCGCGCCGGGGGCGAGCATCGGTCCGGGCTGGACCAACTGGGCGCTCGATCACGCGCCCTATCTGTACCAGCGCCTGCCGCGCTCGAGGCGAGACCGCGCGCTGCGCAACTACTGTCAGGCGACGGCGGCGCACTGGCTGCGCGAGCGCGTGCTGGGCAAGGTGCGCGTGCACGAGCGCGATGCGGCCGTCCAGGTGGCGGCCAGTCACGACGGCGTGGAGGTCGCGCTGGCGAGCGGCGAGCGTGTCAGCGCAGATCATCTGGCGCTGGCGACTGGCTACCAGCCGCGGCTGGACGGGTTCCCCTTCCTCGCTCCCGGCCTGCGCGAGACGCTGGCGCGCGAAGGCGACGGCCCGGTCCTGAGCGGCTCGTTCGAGAGCAGCGTGCCCGGCCTGTACTTCATCGGCATCAGCACGATCTACGTGTTCGGACCGCTGTTCCGCTTCGTCGCCGGGTGCGGCGCCGCTGCGTCGCGGGTGGCGCGAGCGGTGACGGCGCAGCTCGCGGCTACTTGAACAGCTCCAGCACGGCCTGCTGCGCGCTCGCGTCCAGCTCGTCCACGCTGTGCCCGCTCGCCTGCGACGACGCCACCAGCCGGCCCGCGTGCGTCTCGTGCAGCCGCAGCGAGAGCTTGAACTGCGTGCCCACCTTCTGGATCTCGCCGCTCACGATCTCGTCCGCGCCGATGCGCCGCCCCGTGTCCACCTCGCACTCGCCCTCGCACTGCGAGAGCTCCTTGCCCGTCGCCTGCAAGAGCACCACGAGGTTCTCGCGCGTCATCACCTCGAGCTGCGGCTGCGTCTTGAGCGCGGCCGTGCGCACCATGTCGGTGAAGTACTGCACGTTCTCGCGCGTGAGCTCCTGCGCGAAGTTGCGCAGCTCCAGCACCGCGAG
>JAFEBC010000697.1 GCA_018266095.1 Deltaproteobacteria bacterium | reverse complement strand
CTCGCTCATCTGGTCCGAGGGCCGCGAGGCGCTCTTCCTCGACGGGCGCGAGGTCCGCGATCCGCGCAAGCTGGAGCTCGAGCGCATCTCGGTGGACGCCGACGCGCCCGACGACGCGGAGGTGGAGGTGCAGGCGAAGGCGCGCCTGCAAGTGGTCACGGCGCAGTCGCTGGGCGATGTGGCGCGCTGGCTGGGCCGCGGGCGCGATTCGAACTCGGGGCTGTCGGGCAACGTCATCAGCGCGGTGGCCGACGATCTGACGCGCTCGGTGGAGACGGTGTGCCTCGTGCGTCCGCGCGAGCCGGGCGCGCAGGCGGTGACGTTCGATGCGGCGCCGGCGCCTGCACAGAAGCTCGCTCCCGCGTCGGGCACCTCGACGAGTCCGCAGGCCGCGAAGCCGAACTCAGCGAGCCCGAGCGCCGCACACCCGGGCGCCGCCACCTCCACGCCGCGCTAGCCACCAGCGGATCCGCTCCTGCCACTTTCTGGCAACTGCCATTTTTTGTCAGTAGTCGATCTCGACGTGTGCGCGCGCCAGCCCTTGCAGTGACCCGCTGGTCACGCCGAACATGCTCGCGTGCGCGCGCTCTTCCTCCTCGTCTGTGCCGGCGCTCTCGCGTGCCAGAGCCGGGCCGCGATCGTGCTGAAGGGCGACGCGGCGCAGGTCAGCGTGGAGACGCTGCCGTTCTCCCTCTCGATCGCGGACGGCGCGGGCAACAGGGTCCTCTCCACGCTGGCCGCCAACAGCGCGGACGCGTACGGCGCGCCGGGCTCGACCAGCGACGATCCCACGTGGGTCGATCAGATCCTCATCGGCTGGGACGGCACCACGACGCACGAGGGCGCGTGGCATCACGTGCAGCGCGCGCAGCTCACGAAGATCGACGCGCGCTCGATGTCGTTCACTCTCCAGGGGCCGTCCGCGGACGATCGGCAGACGCTGGCGATTTCGCTCGACGGGGCCACCGTGCACGTCGTGTTCACCAGCGCCGCGGGCACGCGCAACAAGCTCGGCGCCTCGTTCACGCTCGATGACTCCGAGCGCTTCTTCGGCCTCGGCGAGCGCTTCGCCAGCGGGCAGCACCGCGGGCAGTCGCTCTACTCCTGGGCCGAGGAAGGCGGGCTGGGTCAGGGAGAGTCGGCGCAGTCGAGCCCGAACAATCCGTTCCCGAACGGGCCGTCGATGACGTGGTTTCCGGTGCCGTTCCTGCTCTCGAATCACGGCTACGCGATGCACCTCTTGGGCACCGCGCGCAGCGAGCTGTACCTGGGCAGCGAGCGCAACGACGCCTGGCGCATCGCGCAGCCCGGGAGCACGCTCGCGTTCGACGTGTACGTGCACGCGCAGCCGCTCGACTCGATCGATGACTTCACGCGCGACGTGGGCCGGCCGCCGGTGCCGCCCGCGTGGGCGTTCGGACCGCGGCGCGAGATCGGCCTCGGCGACACGGTGCCCGCGCTGCCGGGCGAACCCGCGGTGAACGGGCGCATCGCGGAGTGGCAGGCGCTGCGGCTGCGCGGCGTGCCGACGACGGGCCTCGACGACAACGTGCACTTCCTCCCCGCGCGCAGCGAACTGGGCCGCGAGGACGCGCTGCGCGACTGGACGAGCCTCGTGCACGCGAACGGGTTCAAGGTGTTCGCGTACGCGACGCCGTATGTCTCGCTGACGTTGCCGGGCGGCGCGGAGGATGCGGCGTATGGAGAGGCGCACGATCTCTTCGTCAAGGACTCAAACGGCGACACGCTGCGCGTCTTCTTCAGCTCGGGCCAGCAGCAGACGCTCGCCACCATCGACTTGACCCATCCGCAGGGCCCCGCGTTCTTCCAGCGCCTGCTCACGCGCGCCATCGACCTGGGCTACGACGGCTGGATGCACGACTTCGGCGAGTACGTTCCGCCGTACGCGCGCTTCGCCGACGGCCGCGGCGGCGCCGAGGTGCACAACGAGTTCCCGCTCCTCTCGGCGAAGGCCGCGCACGATCTGTGGGAGTCGAAGCGGCCGGGCGACTGGATGATCTTCGCGCGCAGCGGCTGGGCGGGCTCGGGGCAATACCTGCCCAGCGTGTGGAGCGGCGATCCCGAGGCCACCTTCGACGAGACTCAAGGGCTGCCGGCGAACCTGCGCGCGGGCCTCTCGCTCTCGATGTCGGGCGCGCCCTACTGGGGCTCGGACATCGCCGGGTACAAGTGCTTCACCGCGGCGCCGAACGACAAGGAGATGTTCCTGCGCTGGGCCGAGGTGGGCGCGGTGTCGGTGATGATGCTGAACGACACCGCGTGCGCGACGCTCGCGGGGACGCCGAAGCAGAAGTGGACGCTCTGGAGCGACGCGGAGACGACGCAGACCTATGGCGCGATGGCGCGCTTGCACACCCGGCTGCAGCCGTACTTCCGGGCGCTCGCGATGGACGCGCACGCCCACGGGACGCCGCTGATGCGACACTTCTTCTTGATGTTCCCGCAGCGCGCCGAGAGCTGGGACATCGATGACGCGTTCTTCCTCGGGCCGGCGCTCCTGGCCGCGCCCGTGGTGCGGCGCGGGGAGACGGTGAAGCACCTCTGGCTCCCGCCGGGCCGCTATGTCGACTGGGACGATCTCTCGCTGCACGAGGGCGACCGCGCGATCGATCTCGCTGCGCCGCTGACGCACTTGCCGCTGCTCTTGCGCGCGGGTCAGCTCGTGCCGCTGCTCGACGCCTCCGTGCAGACACTCGCGCAGCACACGGAGCCGTCGGTCATCAGCGCGCAGGACGTGGCCGATCGGCTGGATGTGCGCGTGGCGCTCTCGGTGGGCGAAGCGGCCTCGTTGACGCTCGCGGACGGGTCGCAGCTCTCGGCCTCGCGCGGCGCGGCGGACGCTGGAAATCCCGGCGCGCTGGTGGCCGTGGACGAGGCCGCCCTGCCCGCTTGCGCGCTCTGTGCGCTCGCGGAGTCTGCGCGTCCTGACGGTGTCCGGCGCGTGCGCGCGAATTCTTCGGCGACTTCGACGTCTGAGATCCTGTTAGAGGATCTCACCCTGCGCGCGTCGGGCCCTTCGGCGCGGCGGATCCGCTGGGACGTGATGCGACTGCCATGAGCGACGCGCCGCTGATCGAGCTCTCCGCCGTGACCAAGGCCTTCGTCGCCGACGAGGTGGAGACGCTCGCGCTGGCGCAGGTGCATCTGGATGTGCGGCGCGGCGAGTGGGTGTCGATCGTGGGGCCGTCGGGCTCGGGCAAGACCACGCTGCTCGCGATCCTGGGGCTGCTCGAGAAGCCCACCTCCGGCGTGGCGCGGCTCGACGGCATCGACACGATGACGCTCTCCGAAGCGCAGCGGGCCGAGCTGCGCAACACGCGCATCGGGTTCATCTTCCAGAGCTTCAACCTCATCGGCGATCTGACGGTGCAGGAGAACGTGGAGCTGCCGCTGACGTTCCGCGGGCTGCCGGCGTCGGAGCGCAAGAAGCGCGCGCTGGAGGCGCTGGAGCGCGTGGGCATGGCGGGCCGGGCACGGCACCTGCCGGGGAGCCTGAGCGGCGGGCAGCAGCAGCGCACGGCCGTGGCGCGCGCGGTGGCGGGGAATCCGCCGCTGCTCCTCGCGGATGAGCCGACGGGAAACCTGGATTCGAAGTCGGGACTTCAAGTCATGCAGCTCCTCGGCGAGCTGCACCAGGGTGGCGCCACGGTGTGCATGGTGACGCATGACCCGGGCTACGCGCGGCGGGCGCAGCGGCAGGTGGTGCTGTTCGATGGGCGTATCGTCGATGAGACGTTGTCGTAGAATCGGCGCGTGAACCGGACTATGCGCGCGATCTCGGGGGCGATGCTGACGCTGGTGTGCGCGTGCGCGACGGCGCAAGGCACGGGCACGGGCACGGGAGCACAGACACCGTCGCCAACGCCTGCGCCAACGCAAACGCCTGCGCCAACGCCAACGCAAACGCCAACGCCAACGCCTGCGCCAACGCCAACGCAGTCCCCGATCGATCCGCTGGGCACCGACGAGGTCCTTCAAACCGGCGGCGACCTCGACCTCCGCTCGCTCCCGCAGGCCACCGTCGAGACCAAGGGTGACCTGCTCATCGCCTACGGGCAGACGGAAGTGCCCGGCGATTCCCGCCTGCAGGCCGCCCTGGCGCTCGCGGACGCGGTGGCCCGCGCGGAGCTGCTCGCGGCCGTGCGCACGGGGCTCGCCACGCTCACCATCGACACGCAAGAGAAGTCGGGCGACTCCGAGAAGCAGCGGGTCGAGGTCTTCACCGCGCAGGTCGCGAAGGGTCTCTTGCCCGCGCTGCCGCTGCCCAAGCGCGGGTGGCAGAAGGTGAAGCGCGACGGCAAGGTGATCCTGCGCCTGTGGTCGCGCATCGAGGCGCCGCGCGAGGCGGTGCAGCACGCGGTGGCTGTCGCCCTGGACACCGTCGACTCCGCAAAGCGGGCTGCCGAGGCCGTCGCGCGGATGCGCACGGAGAAGTCGCTCGCGACGCCGTCGAAGTGACTCATCCTGCCTGCGAGGCTGCGTGACGCGGGCGGCCCGCGGACCTCACTTCTTGCGCTGCTTCTTCCCCAGCGCGTGCTCGAGCGCCTTGACCACGTGCTTCATGATCTTGATGCGCGCCCACTGCTTGTCCACCGACTCCACCAGCACCCACGGCGCCGTGCTCGTGCTCGTCTTCTCGAACATGTCGCAAGCCGCGGCCTCGTAGGCGTTCCACTTCGCGCGGTTGCGCCAGTCCTCTTCGGTGATCTTGTACTGCTTGTACGGCGTCACCTCGCGCTCCTTGAAGCGCTTGAGCTGCTCCTCGCTGGTGATGGCGAGCCAGAACTTGAGCACGATGGTGCCGGACTCCTCGAGCTGCTGCTCGAACGAGTTGATCTCGGCGTACGCGCGCTGCCAGTCCTCGGTGGCGGCGAAGCCCTCGATGCGCTCGACGAGCACGCGCCCGTACCAGCTCCGGTCGTAGATGGTGACGTGCCCCTTGCGCGGCAGCGCCCGCCAGAAGCGCCACAGGTACGGGTGCGCGCGCTCCTCGTCCGTGGGCGCCGCCACTGACTTCACCTCGTAGAGGCGCGCGTCCATCGCCTGCGTGAGCCTGCGGATCGCGCCGCCCTTGCCCGCCGCGTCCGCGCCCTCGAAGGCGAAGATGGCCGAGCGGCCCTGCGAGCCCAGCTCGTACGTGAGCTGGTTCACGCGGCCCTGCAGCTCGAGCAGCTTGTCCCCGTACTCGTCGTCGGGCAGCGACTTCGTGTAGTCGAGCTCGCTGAGCAGATTGACCGGCTTGGGCTCGGGCAGCTTGGGCTTGCTCTTCGACTTGTCGGCCTTGTCCTTCTTGGCCTGCGCCTGCGCGAGCCGCTCCTCGATGGCCTGGAGCAACGTGCGGGTCACCGTGAGCGCGCGGTAGCGCGGGTCGCTCGCCTCGATGATGTGCCAGGGCGCCTCGCCGGTGCTGGTGCGGCGGATGGCCAGCTCGCTGTTGGCTTTGAACTCGTCGTAGCGCTTGAAGTACTTCTTGTCGCGCAGGCCGAGCTGCCACGCGGTCTTCTTGCTCTTTCCCAGCTCCTTGAAGCGCTTCTTCTGCGCCTTCTTGGAGAGGTGCAGCCACAGCTTCACCACCAGCACGTTCTCGCTCGCGAGCATGCGCTCGAACTCGACCGCGCGGTCGAGCGCCTCGTCGAACGCGGACGAGCTCATCTTGCCGAACGTGCGGCCGACGATGGGCCGCGTGTACCAGCTCCCGAAGAAGATGCCGAGCCGTCCCGCGGGCGGCAGCACCGACCAGTACTTCCAGTACTCGGGCCACAGCTCGTCCGACTCGTGCGTGGCGCCGAAGGTGTGCGTCTGGATGCCGCGCGCGTCCATCCACTCGAGCAGGAGGTTGAGCGTCTCGCTCTTGCCTGCGCCCTCGACGCCGCTCACCAGCACCACCACGGCCTGGTTCGACGCGGCCAGCCGCTTCTGCGCCTCCAGCAGCGCCGCGCGCACCTTGGGCGCCTCCTCCGCGAAGGTCTTCTTGTCGATCTCGATCCCGAGCTCGGCCGATTCGAACATGGACGTGCCTTTCGTTCGCGCTGCGGTGGCTTCAGCGTGCGGCTACTTCTTCTTCGGCTTGGCGGCCAGCGCGTCGAGATCGTCGAGCAACTGGATCCCCTCCATGCGCAGGCGGCTGTGCTTGAGCTGCTTGTCGAGCTCCTGCAGCGGCGGCAGGAGCGTGCTCTTGTCGTCGATCTCGACGATCTGGAGGACGGGCCGCTCGCCGGTGGACGCGAGCATGTGGCCGTCCTTGCTGAAGGCGATGGCGCGCGCGTCGGGCGGGCGGT
>JAFEBC010000696.1 GCA_018266095.1 Deltaproteobacteria bacterium | reverse complement strand
GCTGGAGGACGACATGGCGATCGATCACGTGACCATCAAGGTGAAGGACTTGGCGAAGGCGCAGGCGTTCTACGCGGCGGCCTTGAAGCCGCTGGGCTATGCAGTGCTCGCGGAGCACGCCGGGATGTTCGTGGGCCTGGGCGAGGGCGGCAAGCCGGACCTGTGGCTGGCCAAGTACGAGCAGACGCTGCCTCCGGCGCACGTGGCGATCGCGGCGAAGAGCGCGGCCGACGTCGATGCCTTCCACAAGGCGGCGCTGGCGGCGGGCGGCAAGGACAACGGCGCCCCGGGCAAGCGCGCGGAATACCACGCGGGGTACTACGGCGCGTTCGTCTACGATCCCGAGGGGAACAACCTCGAGGCCGTGCTCCACAATCACAAGTAGGCAGCGGCTCTGCGGCGGCGTGCGGGTGAGTCGCCGGCGCGCTCTAGAACCTGAGCGCCAGCGCGCCGCCATTCGGGATCGGGCGCAGCTCGAAGCGCACGGTGGGCTCGACGGGGATGCCGTCCGGGCCCGCGGCGTCGAGCTGTTCCTCCCACTCGATGGCGTCGGTGGGCTGCGTGAAGATGCGCGCCTCGCCGACGAGGCCGCCGGCGACGAAGCCGGTGAGCGCGAGCTGGGGCTGGTGGTCGTGGAACCAGAGCCAGGCCGTGCCTCCGAGGTTCACAGCGAGGCCGGCCGCGTGGACCCACCACTGACGCCCGCGACGCTCGCTGCGCGCCGCCCGGTGCATGCGCGCCTCGGCGTCCACCATGCGCGCCTCGAGCTCGGCCTCGGTCTGCGGCGGACGGGCGCGGCGCGACTTGCTCCCGAAGTTCAAGGGCAGCGGCTGGACCACCATCGAGACGAAGCCGAGCGCCGTCTTCAACGCGCCCACGCGCAGGCTCGACTCGAAGGCCGCGTCGTGGATGGTGGCCGAGCCCACGGCCTGGCCCGCGAGCGCCACCCCGAAGGCGAAGGTCCAGGCGGTCCACCAGTGCGTCGCGGATTCGCGGCCCTCGTCGAGGCGGGATTCGAGCCAGTGGAGACGGGCGAGGCGGAGGGGGGAGAGGGTCTGCGCTGGCGTTGGCGTCAGCGTTGGCGTTGGCGTCAGCGTTGGCGTTGGCGTTTGCGTTTGCGTTTGCGTTGGCGTCAGCGTTGGCGTGAGCGTCTGCGTCTGCGCACGCGCTCCCAGCGCGCACACGAGCAGCCCCAGCGCCAGCGTCCGGCCGACCCGCACTGGCTAGAACCCGATGAGGTTCGAGCTCCACTCGCCGTGGGTCGCGAGCGGAGGGCCCAGGATGGGCAGCGCGGCGCAGATCTCCTCGAGCGCGCCCGCGGGAGGATTGAGCACGATCATGCCGCTGCCCGCGAGCCGATCGCGCTTGAGGCGCAGGGGCGTCGAGAGGAGCTCGATGAGCGTCCCGTGCAGGTCGCGCCTGGTCAGGTCCGCGAGCAGCGCACGTGGGCGCGTCAGGGCCTTGAGCGGATACCAGAGCAAGAGCGTCGCCTGCGGGGCGGCCTTGCGGCAGGCCTCGAGACATTCGGCGGCGGCGGTCCACTCGTCCTTGCCCGTGTACGGCGGGTCGATCATCGCCACCGACGGGCCCTTCTCGGCCGCGAGCACCTCGGGCAGGCCCTTGAAGCCATCGCTCTGGCGCAGGTCGGCCGAGCCCGAGAGCGCGCGGCGCAGGACCTCGGCGGCGTTCGGATCGAGCTCGTGCAGCACCATCCGCGTGCTTGCGGGCAGGAGCGACTTGGCGATGAGCGGCGACCCCGGATACTTCTCGGGCCGCGCGCTGCCGGGCTTGCTCAAGGACTCGACCATGCCCTTCCACGCGTCCACCGATTTGCGGCCCGTGGCAGGTCCCCACAGCTTGGCGGCGCCCGCGGTCCACTCGCCGACCGAACCCAGCGTGAACAAGCCATCGCCCGCGTGCGACTCGGCGTAGAGCACAGGCGGCGTCTGGAAGGCCCCCAGCGTGGCCGCGAGCGTGACGTGCTTGAAGACATCGCCGACGTTCCCCACGTGGCGCGCGTGCGCGTAGTCGGTGGCGCGCGCCGGGAGCGGCCCTGCAGTCGGCATCGAGGTGTCTGACATGTTGCGGGCGTGTATCACGTTCCGTGCGCCCGCGATCGCCCTCGCTGCACGATTGTGCGCGCGCCACGAAAGCGTCGTTTGCTCCTCGCGACGCATTCGGTACTGTGCGCGGCCTATGCAAGCCGCCGCCGACCCGAGCGCCAAGTCGTTCCAGGCCCGACGCACCCAGAACTGGGTCTTCCTCGGCCTCATGTACGCGATGTTCTACATGGGCCGGTACAACTTCGCGGCCGTCAACGCGCTGCTCTCGGACAAGTTCGGCTGGACCAACACCGACTTGGGCAACATCATCGCCGCGGGAAAGATCTGCTACGGCGCGTCCGTCTTCTTCAACGGCCCGCTCGCGGACCGCATCGGCGGCAAGAAGGCCATCCTCATCGGCGCGGCGGGCGCGGCGGTGTTCAACTTCCTCTTCGGCTTGGGCTCGCTCGTCCTCGTCGGCGACGCGGTGTGGAGCGCGGATCACAAGAGCGTCCTCACGCCGGCCACGCTCGCGGGCGGCCTGCAGGCCAGCACCGTCATCGCGCTCTTCGCGGTGGTGTGGGCGCTCAACCACTACTTCCAGTCCTTCGGCGCACTCTCGATCGTCAAGATCAACGCCGCCTGGTTCACGGTGAAGGAGCGCGGCTCGTTCGCGGGCATCTTCGGCATCATGATCCAGTCGGGCCGCACGCTCGCCTTCGCGGTGGGCCCGCTCATCGCCGGCGCGCTCCCGTGGCGCTGGGTGTTCTGGGTGCCGGCCGCGTTCCTGCTCGTGCTCTTCCTCTTGAACCGCGCGCTCGTCGAGAACACGCCCGCCGACGCCGGGCAGGGCGAGCTCACCACCGGCGACGAGGTGGCCGGCGAGGACAACACCGGCGGCCTGGGCTTCGTGCTGCGCAAGGTCTTCGCCAATCCGCAGATGTGGATCATCGCGCTCGCGAGCATGATGATCGGCTTCGTCCGCAACGGCACCGACGACTGGTTCCCCAAGTTCTTCGCCAACGTGCACCACGCGCAGCAGATGGCGCGCGGGCCGCGCATGACGCTCGTCAACATCGGCGCGCTGGTGACGTCGGTGCTGGTGATCCTCGGCATCCTCCACCTCAAGCGGCGCATCGACGGGCGCAAGGACTGGTCGCCGCTCAAGCGCTTCGGCGTCACCTTCTCGCTGGTGGGCGTGTTCTTCGCGCTGCTCGCCGTGGCCCTCGCGTTCGCGCTCGCGGGCATGGAGCAGATCGCGCGCGCCACCCTCTGCCTCACGTTCGCGGCGGTGGCCATGCCCATCGCCAGCGTCTTCGGCGGCATCGTCAGCGGCAACATGAGCGACGCGCTCTTCGGCAGCCGGCGCGCGCCCGTCATCTGCGGCGCCTTCGTGGGGATGGCGGCGGTGCAGCTCGTGTTCACGGCCTTTCCGGGCGGGCCGCTCTTCGCCGCGTGGATGCTGGTGCTCCTCGCCTTCTTCATCCAGTCCGCGCACTCGATGGTGGGCGGCGCGGCCTCGATGGACTTCGGCGGCAAGAAGGCCGTGGCCACCGCGGCCGGGCTGTTCGATGGTGCACAGTATGTGGCGGGCGCCATCGTCGCGCAGACGCTGGGCCACGTGATCGATCGCTTCGGCTGGGGTGGCTGGGGACTCACGCAGGTGCCGTTCGCGATCGTGGGCGCGCTGCTCATGCTCAAGCTGTGGAACGCGCGTCCGGGCGCAGGCCACCACGGCGGGTCGCCGCCCGAGGCCAAGCCGGCATCGGCGGTCTCGAATTGACAGCAAGTCGCGCATGAACGACAAGCAGCGGACTGTCTCTCGGAAGGAGCACTCGTTGTCGCGCGACAAGCTGAAGGCGTTGGAAGAGCTGCAGGCGTTGGATCTCCAGATTCGTGAGCTGACGCTGCAGGCGGAGAAGCATCCGCAGCGGCTCAAGGTCATCGAGAGCGAGAAGGCTTCGGCGAAGGGTGTCCTCGACGGCATCCGCGGGCGGCTCGCGGACAACGAGCGCGCGCGGCGGCAGCAGCAGGAGCTGCTCGGCGTGGAGAAGGACAAGGTCCGCAAGTGGGAGTCGCGGCTCTCCGAGCTCAAGACGCCGCGCGAGTACGCGGCGCTGGCGCGCGAGCTGGAGATCGCCAAGAAGACGAACACGAACGCGGAGGGCGAGATCAACCGCCTCGCGGCCGAGTACGAGGACCTGAAGAAGCAGGCCACCGCGGCCGAGGGCGTGCTGGCCGAGAAGGACACGGTCCTGTCGCGCGAGGGCACGGAGATCAAGGCCATCCTCGACGGCATCCAGGCGCAGATGAAGGTGCTGGAGGAGTCGCGCGGGAAGGCCACGGGCGCGGTCGAGCGGTCGCTGCTCTCGAAGTACGAGCGCATCCGCAAGCAGCGCGGCGGCATCGCGGTGGTCGGCGTGGTGCGCGGCACCTGCAAGGGCTGCCAGATGAACATCCCGCCGCAGATGGCGAACACGCTGCGCACGGCCACGGAGATCATGTCGTGCCCGAGCTGCAACCGGTTCATCTACAACGCGGACCCGATCGAGGTCCCGGCCACCGCGTAGTCGTCGCGCGCGGCACATCGTGAGGGGCGCATCGTGATCGTCACGCCGGCAGAGCTGCTGCTCGCGATCGCGGAGCACGAGGGCCTGGAAGCGACCCAGAAGGCGCTCCCGGGCCTCACGCGGGAGAGCGCACAGAGCCTGCTCAAGGGCGCCGCCGCGCAGCTCAAGCGGGCGCAGCAGGCGGAGCTGCCGATGGCGTCGCAGCCCGCGGGGACGCGGCAAACACCCGTGCCCAAGGCGGCCAGGCCTGCAGCACGGGCGACGGGGCGAGCGAGCGGGACGCCCCCGCTGCTCTCGAGCGATGACGCGCCGGAGGCCGCGCGGCCGGGCATGCACACGAAGCTCATCGTCTATTCCGACGGCGCCTCGCGCGGGAATCCCGGACCGGCGGGCGCGGGCGCGGTGCTGGTCGACGCGCAGGGCACCATCGTCGAGCGCCTGGGGAAGTACCTCGGCAGCGTGACCAACAACGTCGCGGAGTACCGCGGGCTCCTCCTCGGCCTCGCGCGCGCACGGGAGCTGGGCGCGAAGGAGATCGAGGTGCGCGCGGACAGCGAGCTGATGATCCGCCAGCTCGAGGGCCGCTACCGCGTGAAGCACCCGGCCATGCAGGAGCTGTTCGCTGAGGCGCAGCGGCTGCTCGCGGGCTTCGTGAAGAAGAAGTACGTCCACGTGCCGCGCGAGAAGAACACCGATGCGGACGAGATGTCGAACCGGGCCATCGACGAGAAGATGTAGCGACGGCCGCGGCCCCGGGGCGTGAGGAGGGTCGCGCGTCGAGGGAGCCTTTCGGCACGACCGGCAGTCGCGTCCGCGACTGCTTGAGCTCCGCACAACGCCTTGGTGTGTCAACCCAATCGCGAGATCGCGTCCCACACGGCCACGTAGTGGATCCCGGCCGCCGCGACCACGAGCAGGTGGAAGATCTCGTGGAACCCGAAGGTGCGCGGGAACGGGTCGGGCCTGCGCGCGCCGTAGATGATGGCGCCGAGCGTGTAGAGGACGCCGCCACCGAAGAGCAGCGCGAGGCCCACGTCGCCCGTGGCCGCGCGGATCTGCGGCACCGCGGGCACCAGCACCCAGCCCAGGAGCACGTAGAGCGCCGAGCGCAGCTTCTTGGGCAGGCCCTCCCAGACGGTGACCAGCACCATGCCCGCGAGCGAGCCGGCCCAGAGGATGCCGAGCGTGGTGTGCCCGAGGCCCGGTCCGAGCAGGAGCCCGATGGGCGTGTACGTGCCCGCGATGAGCAGGAAGATGGCGGAGTGGTCGACGCGCCCGAGGACCTTGCGCGTGGCGAGCGGCCAGAAGACGCGGTGGTAGATCGCGCTGACGCCGAAGAGCGCGGCGAGCGAGAGGCCGTAGACGGTCGCCGCGAGCCTGGCGGTGGGGCTGTGCGCGTGCCGCAGCAGCAGGATCACCGCGGGCACGGTCGCGTACGCGGCGAGCTCGTGCGAGACGCCGCGCAGGCGGGGCTTCACGCGTGGGACGGCGTGCGGAGCTGCGGCCTCCAGTGCAGGCATGCGTCCAGAGTCTCACGGATGCGCGCGCGGGACCCACTTTCTGGCGCCACGCGGTGTGAGGCTCCTCACTGTGCGCGTCAGGCCTACTTCTTCGGCGGGACCTTGCCGGGCGCGGGCTTGACGGCCGGCTTGGCCGCGGGTTCGGCTGCGGGCTTGGCGGCGGCTGGCTTGGCCGCGGGCTTCGCCGCTGGAGCGGCTGCCGGGGCTGCGCCAGGCTTGGCCGCCGGACGGGCGGCGGGCTTGGGTGCGGGCTTCACCTCGTCCGGTTCCTTCGCCAGGTCGCTCGGCGACAAGGGCTTGAGCTCGGCGTCGGTGGCGTCCGGCGTCGCCGCGGCGCGCACCGGCTTGGCGGCCACGGCGGGCCTCTTGGCCACCGGCGCAGGCTTGGCTGCCTCGGCCTTCTTCGCGGCCTCTTCGCGCGCCGCCGCCGCTGCACGCGCGGCCTCGGCCTGTCGCGCCGCCTCCGCGCGCTTCTGAGCCTCTGCGGCCTTGCGCTCGTCTTCGGCGGCCTTCGCGGCGGCGGCCTTGCGGGCGTCCTCGGCGGCCTTCGCCTCTGCCGCCTTCTTCGCCTCCTCTGCGGCCTTCGCCTCTGCCGCCTTCTTCGCTTCCTCGGCGGCCTTCGCCGCAGACGCTTTGCGCGCCGCTTCGGCGGCCTCGGCCTCGGCGGCCTTGCGCTCGTCCTCCTCGATCTTCGCGCGGACGGCCCGCCACTCGGCGATCTTCCTGGCCTCGGCGGCCTTGGCCTCCGCTTCCTTCTTCGCCTCCGCGGCGGCCTTCGCCTCAGCCTCCTTGCGCGCGTCATCGGCGGCCTTGGCCTCTGCAGCTTTGCGGGCTTCGGCGGCCTTGCGCGCGTCCTCGGCGGCCCTCGCCTCTGCGGCCTTGCGGGCCTCCTCGGCGGCCTTCGCCTCCGCGGCCTTGCGCTCCTCGGCGGCCTTGGCCTCTGCGGCCTTGCGGGCTTCGGCGGCCTTGGCCTCCGCGGCCTTACGCGCCTCCTCGGCGGCCTTGGCCTCCGCGGCCTTACGCGCCTCCTCGGCGGCCTTCGCCTCCGCGAGCCTGCGCGCCTCCTCGGCGGCCTTCGCCTCCGCGAGCCTGCGCGCCTCCTCCGCGGCCTTCGCCTCCGCGGCCTTGCGCGCCTCCTCCGCGGCAGCCTTGGCCTCCGCCGCCTTGCGCGCCTCCTCGGCGGCCTTGCGCGCCTCCGCGGCCTTCTTCGCGGCCTCCGCCCGGCTCGGCGGACGCGGCGCGCGCTTCTCGGGCGGCGGCGCCTCCAGGGCCTTCTTCACCAGCTCCTGCCGCGGGAGCCGCTCGAGATCCGGGTCTTGCAAGAGGTACCGCACGTGCCCGCGCAGCAGCTCCTCGACCGCGTCCAGCTCGCGCTCGCTGTCCTCCGACGCCTGCCAGAGATACCCGCGCCGCTCATGCTCCGCCGCGCGCAGCCGCACGTCCTCGAAGAGCCAATCGCTCGCCAGCTTGGTGAGGTCGGCCGCCTTCGCCGCGCTGTCCTTGCGCGCGTCCGCCGCCGCCAGCGCCGCCGCGCACGCCGCGTTGTAGCGGTGCGCCGAGTCCAGCTCCTCGGCCACCGACAGGTCCGCGAGCTGCACGCTGAAGGCCTGCACCGCCTGCGCGAAGCGCCCGTGCAGCACGTGGTCGTAGGCCTGCCGCAGCCCCTCGGCCGCTGGCACCCGCTCAGCCGCGCCCCGCGCGAGCTTCACCGTGGGCGACAGCACCGTCCCCACCGCCGCGTGGATGTAGAACGCGTCGTCGAACAGCGGCCACAGCGTCGCCGTGTGCACCGAGAACGACACGCGCAGGTGCGGCTTGCCGTCCACCTCGACGGGCTCCCACTCGCGCGGATGCACCGGCCGCCGCGCCAGGGGCGCCGTGTACGCGAGCTGATCGCGCTCGGACACCGCCACCAGCGCCATCGAGCGCAAGAACTCGTGCGGCTGCGGCGGGTCCTCCGCCTCCGCGATCACCAGCGCGCCGTGCAGCCAAGTCCCGACCTCGTCATGCGCCGCGCCAGCCAGCGTCAGCCCCGCGCGCAGCCCGGGACCCGCCGGCGAAGGCCGCACCATCGGGACCGAGAGCTTCACGGGATCGCCACCGCCACCACATTGGAGAGCTGGTCATGCAACGCGACGTGAACGAGCACGCCGGGAT
>JAFEBC010000695.1 GCA_018266095.1 Deltaproteobacteria bacterium | reverse complement strand
GGCATCACCGACGACTGGGACCTGAACCTGACCTACTTGGAGCGTGGACACGCGCTGGCCACCGTGCCGGAGTTCCTGTTCGCCTATCGGGTGCGCGGCGACTCCATGTCGCGCACCATGGATCACTTCGCGCAGAGCCACCTGCTCGCCTCCAGGCACCGGGAGCTCCTGGCGCGGCACCTCGACGAGGCCATCGCGCTCGCGGCGGCCTGCCGGCACCAGGACGCCGCCAACGCCGGGAGGGAAGGCGCCGAGAGCGTCGCGCCCGAGGTGGACAGGCTCAATCGCCTCCTCCAAGCGCGAGATGCCGAGCTTCGCGCGCAGGCGCATCAGCTCAACACCCTGACCGATGCGGCGCGCCAAGGGGAGTCGGAGATCGCGGCGCTGCGCCGGGACCTGGAGCAACAGCGCGCCCGGGCCGAGGCGCTCGAGTTGAGCTTCGCGGGCGCCCAAGCGCGCGGAGACCGGCAAGCCCAGGAGGCCCAGCTCCTGCGCGACGAACTCCAAGAGCGCGCAGACCACGACGCCACCGCGCGCGAGGGTCTGCTCGAGGAGCTCAATCGCGCCCTGCGGGCCGAGGCCGCCATGCGTGGGCAGGTGTCGCAAGCGCTCGAGGAGTCGGCCAAGGCCCGGCGCTGGGCGGCCGATCTGGTCGGCCGGCTGGAGTCCACGCGCTCCTGATGAGGCTCAGGCCTGAGCGTGGGCCGCCATCACCTGGGTGACGCCCTGATCGGACAGGCGCTGCGCGACGGCTGTGCCCCGGAAGCGGTCAAGCAGCTCGCGTTGACGGCGGCGCACGATGGGCAGATAGCGCAGGTGGGTGTCGCGGCGGCTCGCGAGCGTGGCCGGGTTCGCCGGCATGCGGAAGAGCGAGGTCGTCTCGTTCACGAACGTGAAATCGGACTCGGCGCTGTAGCGCAGCCAGAGGTCCCAGTCCTCCAGACAGTCGAGGTCGGGATCGAGGCCGCCCAGCCGCGTGAAGAGCGCGCGCCGGAACATCACCGACTGGATGGACACGTAGTTGTAGTCCCACAACGCCGCCAGGGAGAACGGGCGGCCCTGGAAGAGGCGCATCTTCGCCTCCGTGTAGATGAGCGGCCGCAGCGAGCGCGTCTCGGTGGGCAGCTCCCAGGCGTTCGAGTAGGCGCCCGCGATCTCGGGATGTTCGTCCAGCTCACGCGCCAGCCGCGCGACGTGTCCCGGCAGCAGCAGGTCGTCGTCGTCGAGGAAGCAGACGTACTCACCCTTGGAAGCGGCCATGGCCGCGTTTCCGGCCACGCAGCGACCCACCTTGCCCGGCGTCACCAGCCGCAGCGAGACCCCCTCCGGCGGCTGCAGGGCGCGGATCACCTCTGCGGCGCGGGTCGGTCCGTCCTCGACGACGATCACCTCGAGCGGCCGGTGCGTCTGGCGGCAGGCCGAGCGCAGCGCCTCGCGCAGGTACTGCTCGCGGTCGCCGTGCGTGCGGGTGATGATGGTGACCAGCTTGCCCGGCTTGGCCGCCGGCCCCAGCGGCAGCGTCCACGGCTGCCGCGCGCGCGGCGGAAACGCGGGAGAGAAGTCCTCCGCGGTGATGGTCAGGTTCGGGTTGTAGGCCGGGTCGTTGGCGATGAGGTCGGCCCAGCGCTTGGAGAAGAGATCCTCCTCGTGCTGGTGGGCGAGGTCCCCGCGGGTCATCGACTCCAGGTGGTAGAGCTCGGCGTGCGGCGCGTACACGTTGCGCAGGCCGAGCTCGCGGATGCGCAGGCAGAGATCGACGTCGTTGAAGGTCACCGTGAAGTCGGCCGAGAAGCCCTTCACCTGCTCGAAGGTCTCCCGGCGCACGACCATGCACGCCGCGGTCACTGCCGTGAGGTTCTGCGTCAGCATGCAGCGCGCCCACTGCGCGAGCGACTCCCGGCGAGCGTAGCGGAACAGGTGCCCCGCCAGCTGCCGGTAACCGAGAAACACGCCCCCGTGCTGCACGGTGTCGTTCGCGTAGTAGAGGCGCGCCCCCACCGCGCCGACGCCGGGCCGGATCGCGTGCGAGACCATCTCGCGCAGCCAGTCGGCCTGGATGGTGCGCAGGTCATTGTTGAGGAACGCGAGGATCGAGCCCTTCGCCACCCGCACTGCCTCGTTGTTGATGGCCGAGTAGTCGAACTTGCCCGGGTGCTTGAGCACGCGCACCCGCGGGTCGGCGGCGATCCTCTCCAGGTAGGCGAGGGTGGCCGGCTCCTTGCTGTCGTTGTCGACGATGAGCACCTCGAGCGTGCGCCAGTTGGTGCGGTGGAGCACGTCGTCGACCAGCGGCTCCAGCAGCTCGAGCCGGTCGCGGGTGGGCACGATGATGGACACCAGCGGCTCGGGCTCCGGCACCGGGTACACCACGCGATGGATGGAGTACTGCGGGAAGTCCGAGGTCACCGTCGCTTCGATGCCGCTGCGCTGCAGGTGCTGGCGCAGCGCGGTCCGCGAACGCTCGGGCGCCTTCGACTTGGCGTTCTCGTCAGCGGCGATCGAGCCCGGCACCGCGCGCCAGTGGTAGAGGACGTGAGGGATGTGGCGCACGCGCTCCGGCGTGGTGGCCTCGATCGTGCGCAGGACCATGTCGTAGTCCTGGCTGCCGTCCATCTCGCTGCGCAGCTTGCCGAGCTTGCGGACCAGCGCGGTGCGGAAGACGGCGAGGTGATCGACGTAGTTCTGCGAGCGCAGCAGGTCCGGATTGAAGTCGGGCTTGAAGTAGGGATCGAAGCGCTTGCCGTTGACGTCGATCTTGTCCTGGTCGCTGTAGAGAAAGTCCGCGTCCGGGCGCAGGTTCAGCTCGGCGGCCACGTAGTAGAGCGCGGTCTCCGGGATCTCGTCGTCGTGATCGACGAAGGCGATGAACTCGCCCTGCGCCGCGTCGATGGCCACGTTGGACGCAGCGGAGATGCCGCCGTTCTTCGCGTTGAAGGTGACCTTGATGCGCGGGTCCAGCCGCTTGGGCTCCTCCAGCAGGGGCCGCACATGGGGCTCGGGGGAGCCGTCGTCCGAGATGCACAGCTCCCAGTTCGGATAGAGCTGGGCGCGGATGGTCTCCACCGCGCGTCGCAGCCACTTCTCCTCCGAGTTGTAGGTCGGCATGACGATGGAGATGAGCGGCTTGTGCCGCATCAGCTCCAGGTCTGCGAGCAGGAGGGCGCGCTCGGAGGGCTTGAGGGTGTCGTGCTCGCGGATCCAGCGTTGGTAGACGTCCTCCTCCGGCAGCGCCGCGGCGGTCGGCGCGGGCAGGCGGGGCCTGTGACCGAGCGACAGGAGCTCCAGCGTACGCGGCGTCGCGTTCGCCAACGACGGATGCGGCCGCCGGCCCTCCGAGAGGCCGTGCTCGATGAAGTGCAGCAGCGGGTTCACGCCCGCGGCCGCGACGTCGGCGCTGTTGGCCACGTAGTAAGGCGTGGAGAAGAACGGATGCGGATCGCGCCCCTCGGCCGCGCCATGCCGGACGAAGTGCAGCAGCGGATTGATCCCTGCCTTGGCCACGTCGGGGCTCTGACCCCGGTAGTAGTCGCTGTCGAACCAGGCGTTTGGATTGCGGCCCGGCCCCTCTTCCAGCGAATGGGCGGCCGCGGCGAAGGGCGTCGCGGGGACCTCGGGGTGCCTGCCCAGGTAGTACTGCACGTCGAAGAGCCGGCTCCCGAGCAATTCGGCGATCTCGCGCCGGCGCCTCAGCTCGCGTCGCAGCCTGCCGGTCAGGAGCCAGAGCACGAGCTTCAAGGGCAAGAAGAGGGGCAGGTCGCGGAGCCGCGACAGCAGGGACCGCGACTGCACTCGGTGGACGAGCGTGGACAGCCGGTTGCGCTCCTCTTGCAGCGCGCCGACCAGACGGCCCTGGCCCTCCAGGTCCTCTTGCAAACCCGCGACGCGAACGACGCCAGCGCGCAGCTCAGCCTCCTGCGCGAGCCGGGTCGCCGTCGCGGCGCCGAGGCTCGCCCGGAGGTCTTCGACTTCCTTGCGGATCTCCGCCGGCGCGGCTGCCAGACCGCCCGACTCGGCGAGGGCGCGTCCGTGGGCTGCCACCGCGTCGCCCAAGCGCGCAAACAGGAGCTGCTTGAGCAGCGCGTCGTCCGCCGAGGCCAGCGGAGAGAGGACGCGGCCGGCGTCGGGGCCCACTGCCAGCACGCCCAGCCCGGCACCGTGCATGAGCGCGAAGTGAGGGTGGGAAGACGAGAGTCGCTCCCAGTGGCGCCAGACCTCATCATTCGCGCCCCGGCGGCCGATGCCCTCGATCAGCACCACCGCGCGAGGACTCAGCTTGTGACGCCACCGCGCGAGCTCGGCGAGACCATCCTTGGAGCGCCCCAGGCTGCGCAGGTGAAGGAGGTCGATCGAGCCGTCGGCGAACCAGACCTGCGCCCGCTCAGCGGAGGTCTGGACGAGGCGGGACATCCGCCCGAACTTGCGCCGGTTGTAGCGCTCGTCGTCAGCCCATGCCTGGGCGTCGGTCGGGTCATCTGTGAGCGCGATCCGGGAACAGGCGGTCACCAGCCGCGCAGCTTCGACGGCCTGGCAGAGGCCGAAGTAGAAATCGGAGCCCACGCCCCCGACCTCGACCACGACCTTGGGCTGAAGTGCGTCGACCAGCCAGAAAGCCAGGGGGATGCTCAGGCGGCTCTCATCGGTCGAGGACAGACGGTCGGGCACGGCCAACATGGCCGCGCGCAGAAGCTCTTGATCGTCCATCGACATGGGCCCCTCGGAGAAAGGCGCGGAATCTTCCATCGACGCCCGGTCAGGTCAAGGGCTCGGGGCGACCTGGGACCAGCGCGCGGGACGGTCGAGGATCAGGAGATCGCAGTCGATGCGCTCGGGCGGCGAAGCGGCGCCGATCCACGCGCGAAGTGCCTCCTCGGGGACATGCCGCCAGAGCGAGCGGGTGCCCACCGCCGGCGCGGTCTCCCACCCGGCCGAGAAGGCCCCGGCTCCGTGGAAGCGGCCCAGCGCCTCAGCGGCGCCCCGCGTCTCGAGGGAGCACCGGACCACCCGCGAGCGGCCGGGAGCAGCGGGGAGTTCCAACGAGACGCCGGTGGACAGGACGGACTCCCGCAGGGCCGACACGCGCCGCAGGAGCTCGGGACCGTTGGCCTGGGGGAGGTCGAGGCACAAGGCGCTGAGCTCGAGCTCTGCGGCCAGCGCCGGGAAGGCCAGCACCAGCTCCTCGCCAGGCAGCAACGGCGGGACGTCCAGGGTGACGGACACCCGCCCCGGGGCCACCTCTTCGTCGACCTCGGCGGGCGCCTGGGTGAACACGCGCAGCCGGTCGAGGACTTCGAATCCTCGGGCCCTCACGGCAGCGAGCGTGCCGTTCGGTCCGCGGCGCCCCAGGGCGCCGAACCGGCCAGCAGCCACCAGACGAACGCCGGAGGGGCTGGTGACCTCGAGGCGAAGCCTGGTGCCACCGGGTTGCGGGCCGCGCACGTCGCGCAGCACGATGCGCGGGACCGCGCCAGCCGGCCGGACGAGCCAGGAGGGAGTCGCGGGCAACGCGCGCGGCGCCTCCACCTTCGGGACCTGCGTCAGGACGGCGTTCAGCGCCTCACGCCAGGCCGACACGCTGCGCTCCGGTGCAAAGCGGGCAGCCTCTGCAAGTCCAGCCGCGCGCAAGGTCCTGCGCCGGCCGGCGTCGGTCGCGAGGCGCGTCACTGCGTCCACGTACGGTCCCGCGTGGTTCACCGCCCCGACGAGCACACCGGTCTCGCCATCACGCAGGTACTCACGCACGCCGCCCGAATCGGAGGCCACCACGGCCGCTCCCGCAGCCATGGCCTCGAGCGGCATCAGCCCGAAGCCCTCGTGCAAGGACGCGTCGACATAGATGTCGCAAGCCGCCAGCGCGGCCGCGATCTCGGCGCGGTGCAGCGGCGTCCGCAGCACACGGGTGTCCGCGCGATGCGCCCAAGGGAGCGGGACCTCCTCCTGCCCGCCCAGGAGCAGCGTCAGCGACAACCCAGGCACCTCGGAGAGCCGATCGAGGACGTCGAGCAGCACCGCGCGCCCCTTGTCCCGCGCGCCGCGAAGCGTGCAGCCCACCCGCACAGTGGAGGCCT
>JAFEBC010000694.1 GCA_018266095.1 Deltaproteobacteria bacterium | reverse complement strand
CTCCGTCGTCGACTGCACCTTGACCCCGTCGCTGCCGATCGGGTTGTCCCCGCAGCCCGTCTGCAGCGTGCCGTTGGCCGGGTTCTGCGTCACGATCGGCACGTTGAACTCGAGGTACGGGTAGCGCGCGCTCTTGGGCGTGGTGAAGCCGCCCTCGACCGGGAGGAACTGCCCGTTCGACGCCGTGGCCCGCGTGCGCAGCGAGCACTTCTGCACGCCGAGCTGCTGCAGCGCGTTCGTGTCGGGCGCCACCGCGACCGCCCAGCTCAACTGCTCGTACGTCTTGCCGTCCGCGTTGAAGAGGTGCGCGCCGATGTACGCCGCGGCCTGGCTGATGCCGAAGGGCGCGGGCGTCTCGCGGGCGTCGAAGAAGTTCCCTTGGCGGAACAGCGGGTTGAGCGCGATCGGGCCCTGCGTCTGCCCGCCCTCGCACTCGAGGATCACGTCGTTCATGTAGATGTAGCCGTCGCCGTCGTCGGTGCAGGTGATGGCGATGACCGAGGCCGGGATGCTCGCGCCCGTGGCCGGGTCGGTGAGCGTCTCGCCCTTGGGGCAGTCGAGCTTGGCCGAGCAGGACACGGTGTCGAGGTTGATGCCCACGTCGACGAAGCCGCTGCTCGCGGACTCGAGGATGGTGAGGTTGAACTGCAGCGAGACGTCCGCGTTCTGCTGACACGCGAAGGTCTGCGTGCAGGCCGCGCCCGAGGGGCACGGGTTCGTGTATGTCGCCGGGTCGATGGGGTTGCCGGCCGGGTCGATGAGCGCGTCGAGCGTGACCGCGAGCGAGTTCGGGTTCTTCAGCGCGTCGCAGGGGCCGATGTACGAGGCCGACCCGCGCGAGTCGCCGTACTGCGAGGAGCAGATGGACTGGTGCCACTCGGTGACGCCGTCGGAGTTGGTCTCGGTGAGCGTGTAGCAGACGTCGCCGAACGCGGTGGCCGACGACGAGCGGACGCCGACCGCGACGTGGCCTTGCCCTTTCTGGACGTTGCAGGCGGCGAGCGTCGACGAGAGGACGGCGAGAGACAGCACCAGCGTGCGGTTCATGGAGGCTCCGAGAGGGTGGTGTGAGGAAGTGGACTGTAGACCTTCCGACAAAGGCCTGATGTGACCTTTCGCACCCTCTACGTCGGATTCTGGCCAGGCCGGACACGGGGGCCGGAAATCGTCTGAGACCTGGCGGGCGAAGTCGTCTGAGACCTGGCGCGAAATCGTCTGAGACCTGGCGCGAAATCGTCTGAGACCTGGCCCTGTTGCGTCACCCCGCGTTTGCAATCGCCCGTCCCTTGCGCGTACCGTCGCGCCCCCACGGAGGCACCATGTCCCGCATCGCTCTCCTCCTCGCGCTGCTCGCGCCGGCCGCGGCCCTCGCTGGTCCGCCCGCCATCGCGCAGAAGACCCTGCCCAACGGGCTCACCGTGCTGGTCGCCGAAGACCACTCGATGCCGCTCGTCACCGTCGAGATCGCCTTCAAGAACGGCTCGATGACCGAGCCGCCCGAGCTGTCGGGGCTCTCGCACCTCTACGAGCACATGTTCTTCAAGGCCAACGCGGCCCTGCCGGATCAGGAGTCGTGGCTCGCGCGCGCCCGCGCCCTCGGCCTCTCGTGGAACGGCACGACGAACACCGAGCGCGTGAACTACTTCTTCACCACCACCACGGGCCACTTCAAGGACGCGATGGTGTTCATGCGCGACGCCATCGTCAGCCCGCTCTTCGACGCGAAGGAGTTCGAGCGCGAGCGCGTGGTGGTGACGGGCGAGATCGATCGCAACGAGTCGAACCCGTTCTACTTCTTCAACCACGCCGTGCAGCAGCGCATGTTCTGGAAGTACCCGACGCGCAAGGATCCGCTCGGGAGCCGCGAGTCGGTGCTGACGGCGACCGTGGAGAAGATGCGCACGATCCAGAAGCGCTACTACGTGCCAAACAATGGCGCGCTGGTGATCACGGGCGACGTGAGCGCGGACGCGGTGTTCGCGATGGCGGGCGAGCTGTACGCGGGCTGGGCGCGCGGGGAGGACCCGTTCGTGAAGTTTCCGCTCGTGAAGCACCCGCCGCTGCCGTACACGTCGGTGGTGCTGGTGGAGCAGCCGGTGCAGGCGCCGGCGGTGAGCCTGAATTGGCACGGGCCGTCGGTGGTGCCGCAGGAGCTGGAGTCGACGTACGCGGCGGACCTCATCTCGTTCGTGATGGCCGAGCCGTCGTCGAAGTGGCAGCGCGACCTGGTGGATTCGGGCGCGTGCGCGGGGGCGGCGCCGCCCAACTGGTTCACGCAGCAGAACGTGGGGCCCATCAACGTCACGCTGCAGGCCGCGCCGGAGAAGCTCGATGGCTGCATCCAGGCCGCGCTGGCGGAGCTGCCGAAGCTCAAGGATCCCGCGTACTTGACCGATGCCGAGCTGGCGAACGCGGCCTTCCACGCCGAGGTCGACCAGACGCTGCAGCGCGAGCGGTCGAGCGCGCTCTCGGGGAACCTGACGTTCTGGTGGACGGTGTCGAGCCTCGACTACTACCTGGGCTACGTCGACGCGCTGAAGAAGACGAGCCGGGCGCAGATCGCGCACTACGTGGACACGTACATCCTGGGCAAGCCGATGGTGCTCGGCGCGCTGGTGTCGCCCGAGATGGTGAAGGAGAAGCACTTGGATCTCGCGCACTTCGAGGCGCTCGTCGGCGGCAAGCCGTGGGTCGCGCCGGAGCCGAAGGAGGGCGAGGCGGCGGCGAAGCCTGCGGCCGCGGCGGCTGGGAAGGCAGCGAAGAAGGACGCGAAGGCGCCGGTGAAGGCCGGGCCTGGCGCGAAGAAGAAGGAGGTGTCCAAGTGATCCGCCCGACCTCACTCGTGCTGTGCCTCGCGGTCGCCTGTGCGACGCCTGTGGCGAACAAAGGTGCTGAAACTGCTGGGGAAAAGAAATCGTCTGACACCTCCGCGAAGACGTCTGACACCTCTGCGAAGACGTCTGACACCTCTGCGAAATCGTCTGAGATGTCTGCGCAGCTCCCGGGGGCGCTCCCGGCTGACCCGCTGCCGGTGACCGATGGCGATGTCACCGTCGCGGACCTGCACGGCCTCAAGGTCCTGGTGAAGAAGGTCCCCACCGCCGAGCTGACGACTGCGCAGCTCTACATCCGCGGCGGCGCGCGCAACTGGGGCAAGGACGACGCGGGCGTCGAGAGGGTGGCGCTGGCGATGGCGGCCTCGGGCGGCACGCAGGCGCTCGGCAAGGTGGCGTTCGGTGAGCGGCTGGCGACGCTGGGCACGTCCATCGGGGCGAACAGCGGCCGCGACTATGCGTGGCTCGGGTTCAAGGCGCTCAACCGCAACTTCGCGCCTGCGTTCGACCTCCTGGCGCAGTCGTTCCTGACGCCGGCGATGCCCGCGAGCGAGCTGGAGCTGGTGCGCGAGCAGGCGATCGTGGGGCTGCAGCGCGAGGACGAGCAGCCCGAGGGCCGGCTGGCGGTGCTGACGAACGCGACGCTGTTCAAGGGCACGATCTACGAGAACCGGGCGGAGGGGACGATCCCGTCCATCTCGAAGCTGACGCTGGCGCAGGCGCAGGCGCACCTGGCGAAGCTGCGCGAGACCTCGCGGCTCCTGCTCGTGGTGGTCGGCGGGGTCGAGCCGGCCGAGGTGATCGCGCTCGCGGCCAACGCGTTCGGCGGGCTGCCGAAGGGGAGCTATGTCGACACGCCGCTGCCGCACCCGACGTTCGCGCAGGCGACGCTGACGGTCGAGGAGCGGAAGATCCCGACGAACTATCTCCGCGGCTTCCACAGCGCGCCGGGCGTGGGCCAGCCCGGGTACGCGGCGGCGCAGGTCACGGCGGCCTACCTCTGGGACAAGCTGTTCGAGGAGGTGCGCACCAAGCGGAACCTGAGCTACGCGCCGGGCGCGGGAATGCTGGTGACGGGCGGCGTGAGCATGGGCTTTGTGGGAGTGAGCGCGGTGGATCCGAACGCGGCCTACAAGGTCATGCTCGACGTGCTGCGCGGCCTGCAGACGACGCCGCTGACGGAGGCCGAGCTCGCGGGCGCGAAGGCCGAGTTCCTCACGAATTTCCTGATGGGCGCAGCCGCCACGGATGGCCAGGCGGAGCAGCTCGCGTTCTGTGAGCTCTCCGGCGGCTCGTGGAAGCTCGCGCGCACGTTCGCGGGCGAGGTCAGCGCGGTGACGCCGGCCGAGGTGCAGGCCTACGCCAAGGCGCACATGAGCAAGCTGCAGACCGTGATGCTGGGCGACCCGGCCAAGCTGGACAAGGGGCTGGCGACGTCGCTGTAGGAGCCGCTTCTCATCCGGCGACGGGCGATCTCACGGCCTCGAGGATCTTCAGGATTTCGGGAGCAACGAAGATCTGTGGCTTCTTGCCCATCCGAGCTTCCCGAAGGATCCCGAGTTTGACCAACTTGATCACGTTGTTGCGCGCGCCCGGCTGAGTCTGCCCGAGCACGCGCTGTGCGAGAGGCACACTGATGTAGGGCGCTCGGAAGAGCTGGTCAACGAGCTGCAGGAGTGCCGCGGACTTGGTCCCTCGCACGCGCTCTTGCATCCGATCTCGCAAGGCCATCAGGTCGGTCGCGCGGCCCACGGCATCTCGGGCCTGCGACGCCACGCCGTGGAGCACGTAGACGAGCCACTCGTTCCACTCGCCCCGGCGGCTCACCGCGCTGAGGCGGGCGTAGTATTCCGAGCGCGTCTGCTCAAACCAAGCGGACAAGTAGAGCAGCGGCCTGCTGAGCAGCTTCCACTCGCAGAGCGCCAGCGTGATGAGCAGGCGCCCTACCCGCCCGTTGCCATCGATGAACGGGTGGATCGCTTCGAATTGATAGTGCATCAGCGCCATGCGCACGAGCGCCGGTAGCTCGCTGGTCTGATTCACGAACTTCTCGAACGCGTCCAGACATCCGGCCAGCCGTTGTGGAGGCGGAGGAACGTGCGCGGCGCTCTCGATGGTGGTTCCCGGTGATCCGATCCAGTTCTGCGTCGTCCGGAACCGCCCGGGAGTTGGATCCTGACCACGCACGCCTTCCATCAGGATCTGGTGCAGTTCGCAGATGAGATTGAGAGTGATTGGGACTCGCTTCAGCTTGTCGATGCCGCGGTCCAGGGCGCGGCGATAGTTCTGCACCTCGCGCGCGTCCCCCTGCGCTTCCTGCTGGCTTGCCTCGAGGGAAAAGAGGTCGGAGAGGCTGGCCTGCGTTCCCTCGATCTGGCTGGAGAGGACGGCTTCGCGGCTCGCGAATGGCTCGATCAGCAGATGCGGATTCTGCAGTTGGCTTCCGTGACCGTCGAGTTGTCCGAGGGCCCGGTCCGCATCGGAGAGTGCCTTGATGAGGGCAGGCGTCCACGAAAGATGTGGCGGAAGAGGCGCGGGAATGAAGGTCCACGCGCCTGAGAGCGAGCGCTCCAGTTGGCCCCGCGCAGCTTCTGAGAAATCGTCTGGGCGCACACCAAAACGATACTTTGGATCGGCCATCAGATCAAAACGAATCACCAGATTCGTTTTGACTTAGAGTCGCGTTCGGCCTACCCGCACTGGTCCGCGCGCGACTTCTCCAGCACGGCCTTGCCGATCCAGCGGCCCACCTGCGTCAGCGGCAGGTCGGGCGTGAAGGCCTCGAGGGCGCGGGCGATGAGCGGCGCGGACGCGGAGGTCGTGCTCGGGCGCAGGCCGAACGGCTCCTCGTTGTAGCTGGACACGGCGCCCACCGAGAGCGCGAACACGGCGGTCCCCAGAGCGAAGCAGCGCAGCCACGGGTTCGGGGTCGTCGTCTGCGGGGCCATGAGATCCTCCGGGGGGGCGATGGCTTGGAACAGCGGACAGACTCCGAGCCTTCCCGAAAATTCGTCGCGTTCTAACGAGGTCGTGCGGACATGCCAAGCCGCTCTGCGTCAGAGCAAGAAGCACGCCGACGCGGTGCGGCAGAAGAGTGCTGGAAATCCAGCAGTTTGCAGCGAACGGGGCGACCTTCGGGGGCGCGCGGCATCTCACTTCTGCGACAGCGTGAACCAGATCCGGGACGCGCGACTTCTCTGCCTTGACACTGCCGCGGGCCAAACCTACAAGTCCGCGCGCGGGTTGAGCGCACGCCCCTGATTCATCACGCTGAATTCGGAGGAGCCCTTGGCCCAGTTCGACCTTGCGATCATCGGCAGCGGACCTGGCGGTTATCTCGCGGCCATCCGCGCCGGACAGCTCGGCATGAAGGTGGTCGTCATCGAGCGCGACGAGCGCATCGGCGGCACCTGCACGCTGCGCGGCTGCATCCCCACCAAGTGCCTCTTGCACACGGCGGACGTGCTCGATGAGGCGCAGCACGGCGACAAGATCGGCGTGCACGCCGAGAACGTGCGCGTCGACATGGCGCAGGCCAACGCGTTCAAGGACAACGTCGTCGGCAAGAACGTTAAGGGCATCGAGTTCCTCTTCCGCAAGAACAAGGTCGAGAAGCTGCACGGGCACGGGCGCATCGCGGGCCCGGGGCGCGTGGCCATCTCGGGCGGCAAGGACGGCGAGCAGACCATCGAGGCCAAGCACATCATCCTGGCCACCGGGTCGGCGCCGCGCGTGATCCCGACGATTCCGCGCATCGACGGGCGTCAGATCATGACGTCGGACGAGCTCCTGCGGAACGACGTGGTGCCCAAGCGGCCCATCGTGCTGGGCGCGGGCGCCGTGGGCGTCGAGGTCGCGAGCGTGTACCACCGCTTCGGCTCGGAGGTGACCATCGTGGAGATGCTGCCGCGCCTCCTGCCCGTCGAGGACGAGGACGTGTCGGCGGAGTTCGAGAAGGCGTTCCGCCGCAAGGGCATCAAGGCGATGACGGCCGCGAAGCTCGAGAAGGTCGAGATCTTCAACGAGGTCGGCGTGCGCGCGCTGGTGACCACGTCGAAGGGCGTGGAGACGCTCGAGGCGGAGACGTTCCTCTGCGCCGTGGGCCGCCGGCCGGTGACGGAGAAGCTCGACCTCGAGAAGTTCCCCAACGTGAAGCTCGATCGCGGCTTCGTGATGAGCGACCCGAAGACGCTCTCGGCCGGCGAGCCGTGGCCCTCGTGCATCGGCGACATCGTGGCCTTCAACGGCCGCCCGCATCCGCAGCTCGCGCACCTGGCGCAGGCCGAGGGCATCTTCGTGGTCGAGCGGCTCGCGGGCTTGAATCCGCACCCGATCAACTACGACCGCGTCCCGGGCGCGACGTACTCGGATCCCGAAGTCGGCAGCGTGGGCCTCACCGAGAAGCAGGCCAAGGACCGCG
>JAFEBC010000693.1 GCA_018266095.1 Deltaproteobacteria bacterium | reverse complement strand
GTCGCTGAAGCGGTGGTGATCGCGGTGGTGCGCGGCCCACCAGAGGACGCCCTTCTGCGACGACGACATCGCCGCCAGCGCGAGGAAGAGCTGGAACGCGCGGCTCGTCTTGAAGGTGCGGTGCGAGAAGTAGCGGTGGTAGCCGATGGTCACGAACGCCATGCGCACGAAGTAGAGCCCGACGGCGAGGCCCAGCCACTTCCACGAGAAGCCGAAGAGGAACGGCGTGGCCAGCGCCAGCGCGTGCACGAGGAAGAACGGGATCGACGCGAGCCGGTCGGTGGCGTCGAGGCTGGCGACGGCGGACTTCGGGGGCAGGGCGGTCATCGATGCTCCTGGAGAGCGAGCAGATGTAGCGAATCGTTGTCACGGCACTGTCATTTGGCCGTGTGACGGCCCGCCGCGGACGCCGACTTCTGTGTAGACTCTCGAGGATGCGAGCGGGAGCAGGCCTCAGCCGGAAGGGCGACGTCCGCGACGCGGCGCGCGAGGCCGTGCAGCAAGCGCTGGATTCTGCTGGGCTTTCGCAGGCGGATTGCCTGCTGCTCGCGGCCACGGCCCAGCACCTGGACGAGGCCATCGACCTCTGCGAGGTGCTGCGCGAGGTGGCGGGCGCCGGCGTGCGCATCGTGGGCGGGTGCGCCTCGCAGGTGTTCCTGCCCGGCGACGAGCAGGAAGACGGGCCGGCGCTGGGCGTGCTCGCGATCGAGGGCCCGGCGCATCCGTTTGTGTTCAAACCGGGCGATTCGGCGTCGCTCGCCGAGGCGGCGCAGGCGGCGGGCCCGTCGCCTCTGTGCCTCGTGTTCGCCGACCCGAGCGCGGCCGTGCCCCGGCTGGTGCAGGCGCTGGCGCGCGAGGCTCCCGGCGCGCAGGTGGCGGGTGGCGGCGTGGTGGCCGAGGGCGGGCTCGTCCTCGACGATGACCTGGTGGAGGCGGCCGCGGTGGGCCTGTTCCTCCCCGGCCCGGCGCGCGTCGGCGTGGCGCAAGGTCACCAACCCGTAGGCAAGCGCCTCCTCGTGACCGCCGCCGACGGCCGCATGATCCGCGAGCTCGACGGCCGCGCCGCTGTGGAATTGCTGGCCGCCCTGGAAGCCGAGCCGGGCATGCAGGACCTCTCGAGCGCCTTGCCGTTCCTCGCGCTCGCCGCCGCGCCCGCTCCCGGCGAGGAGTTCAAGGACGACGACTTCGTCACGCTCCCGCTCCTGGGCGTCGACGAGGACACCGGCGGCCTCGCGGTCGGCGGCCCCATCAGCGAGGGCACGCAGGTCACCTTCGCCCTGCGCGACGGCATGGGCGCCCGCCGCGCCACCGAGCGCATGCTGGAGACGCTCGCCACCCAAGGCAAGCCGCAGCTCGGCGTCTACTTCGACTGCTCCTCGCGCGGCTCAGCCCTCTACGGCATCGAAGGCCTGGACCTCTCGCTCATCAAGAAGTCGCTCGGCAGCTTCCCTCTGTTGGGCCTGCGCACGAGCTTCGAATTGGGCCCGGCGGGAGCGAGCGTCGGGCTCCACGTCTACACAGGCATCCTCGGCCTCATTTGACGTCCGCGGGCCCGGACGTGGGGGAGGCCGCGCTCCGAGGAGGCTTTCGGCACGACCGGCACTCGCATCCGCGAGTGCTCGAGCTCCGTTCCACGCCCTGATGTGCCGAGCCTCAACTCCGCGCGTTCCTCCCCCACGCCCGGACCCGCTCTGGATCCTGCCCCCCGACTGCAGAGGCGCCCCCGAGTGCGCTCAGGGTTGGATTTGAAATTCCTTCTGCGCCGCAGCCGACACGCACACCTTCAGGGTCAGGCCGACTGACTGCGTGGGCGCGTGCTGCAGCGTGAGCTGCAGTGTGCCGCCGAGGTACGGCAAGAGGTCCGCGCCCTCGTTGGCGAAGGTATACGTCGTCTGCCCGCCGGCAGCGCGCAAGAGCGGCAGCGCGGGCGCCGTGTCGCCCTCGGGCGGCACGAGGTCGATCGAGAGCTCCACGTTCGGATCGATCGACGACACGTCGAGCTGGCCGCTCGAGAGCGACAGCGTGGTCAAGAGGCCCATCGAATCGGTCGGCAGGAACGGCACGTCCTGCTCCACCGGACCCGGCGTGGTCAGCGCAGCCGCCGAGCCCTGCACCTGCACCGCCTGCGTCTTGCACACCTCGGGGATCTCGGCCTCAATCTGCACGCAGCCGACGGCGAGGAGGGCGAGGGCGGCGAAGGGCAGCATGCGGTTCATGGACGTGCTCCTGGAGGACTGGGTCGGCAGGGTCTGGGACAGCGAAGCGATGAAGATCGAAGGGGTGTTCATGGCGGCGCTCTAGAACAGGTAAATCAGCAGGCCGACCTTTGCGGAGGGCGCGATGACCTGCAGCCGGCCTTCCTTCGCCGACAGCGACGGGTCCTGCGCCGCCAGCGTCATCGAGAGGCCGTTCGTCTCCGTGCGCACGATGCTGTAGCCCGCGTGCACGGTGATCATGAAGCGGTTGGGCGCGCCGAACTCGAGGCCCGCGTGCAGGTTGCCGTAGTCGTAGTCGACGCGCTCCAGCACGGCCTGCGACTGCACGCCGGTCACGCCCGCCATCACCAGGAGCTTGTTCACGTCGCCCGCGAACTGGTGGCCGACCTCGGCGCTGATGACCGGGCTGATGTACCAGGGCACCGAGAGGGCCAGGCCGACGTGCACGCCCGGCGCGACGAGGTCGGTGGTGGCGCCCGCCTGGAAGCGCAGGAACGAGAGCGGACGCAGGATGAGCGAGGCGCCCAGGCCGTCCGGCGCGCCCGCGTCGAGCTGCAGGCCGACGATGGTGTGGTCGGCGGCCATCGCCGCGGGAGAGAGAGCCAGAAAGAGAGCCACGATTGCGCCGCGCATGTTGCTCCGTCCCGTGCGCAACTCGCGCACTCACGGAAGGCAATCGGCGGCCTCGAATCGAGGTGTACGTGAGCCTAAGTGGCCTACTTGGGCAGCGCCACGCGCATCAACCGAGGGGCTTCCACAGGGCCCCCGCCCTTCGGCGCGCCGTCGTCAGAAAAATGGTCCCATCCCGAGAAGGCCAGACACACGAGACCGGCTGGCGAATTCACGCAGTGCGTGGGCTCGTCGAGGGTTTCCCCCTGGGCGAGGGTCGTCAGCGTTCTGACGCGCTGGCGGCGCTTGTCGAGGGTGAAAAAAATCACGCGGGCAGGTGAAGATCCGTTCTGCACGCCCACGAAGCCGTCGCCGGAGGCGATGAGCCCGTCGATCCCGTCGAGCGCGAGGTCTGCCGCGTGGTCGAGGAAGCGCACCTTGCGCGTCTTCAGGTCGATGACCGCGAGTCCGCGCAGATAGTCGGCCACCAGCAGCTCGCCAGGCGACAGCTCGACCATGCCCTGCGCGGACTGGAAGTCCATGCGCGTGCCGAGCTCGTCGAGCTCCTTCTCGCCCGGCGCGAGGCGGTACACGTGCCCCGTCAGGCCATCGGCCGCGTACACCGTGCCGTCCTTGCCCACCGTCAGATCTCCCAGCGCGCGCACGTCCCCTGGCCCGCCCAGGTCGTGCCGCTCGAGCAGCCTCCCGTCCGCGAGCGAGAACGCGAGCAGCGCCGTGCGGCCGTTGGTGGCCTTGTCGAACCCCTCGAAGTGCGCGAGCTGCGCCGTGGTCGCCCAGAGCTTG
>JAFEBC010000692.1 GCA_018266095.1 Deltaproteobacteria bacterium | reverse complement strand
CCGGTTCTGCTGCGGCGGCGTCCAGCGCGAATCGCCCGTGCCCGGATTGGTCGGCCCGCGCACGCTCATCATCGGCGAGCCCATCTCCTTGGGCCCTGAGCCCTGCGCCGCCAGCGCCTCCACGTCGAGCTCACCGAAGCGCGCGCCGCCCATCGCGTTCAGCGGCACGCCGCGGCCCAGGAGCCGCTTCTTCTCCTCTTCGATCTCGTCGGCGAAGATCTGCCGCATGAAGGTCGCGAGGTGGTTGTTCGAGGGCGTGAACTCGTTGTTGGCGAGGAAGCGATCGAGCTCGAACTGCATCTCCCACGCGCTCTGGTAGCGCTTGGCCGGATCCTTGTCGAGCGCGCGCATGAGGATGGTCTCGACCGCCTCGGGCACGTCCGCCTTGAAGTAGCTGGGCCGGTAGATGCGCCCGTCCGTGATCGACTTGAGGATGGCGATCTCGCTCTCGCCGGTGAAGAGCTTGAAGCCCGTCACCCACTCGTAGAGCACGACGCCGAGCGAGAAGATGTCACTGCGGTGATCGAGCGCCTTGCCCGCGCACTGCTCCGGCGACATGTACGCGAGCTTGCCTTTGATCTCGCCCGCGCGCGTGTGCTCCACGATGGTCGCGGCCTTGGCGATGCCGAAGTCGAGCACCTTCACGCCGCCGTCGAAGGTCACGAAGATGTTCTCGGGCGTGACGTCTCTGTGCACGATGCCGAGCGCATTTCCCATCGCGTCCGTGCGTTGGTGCGCGTGGAACAGGCCCTCCAGCACCTGCGAGGCGATGCGGCACGCGTACACGATCGGGAACGGGATCCCCTGCGACTCCGCCTTCGGGATCACGCGCCTCATGTCGCGCCCGAACAGGTACTCCATGGCGATGAAGTAGCTGTCGCCCTCCTGGCCGAGGTCGAGGATCTGCACCACGTTGTGATGATTGAGCTGCGCCGCGAGCCGCGCCTCGTTCAGGAACATGCGCACGAACGACTTCTTGTCCGAGAGCGGCGGCCGGATGCGCTTCAAGACGACCGGCTTCTCGAAGCCCTCCAGGCCCGTCAGGCGCGCGAGGAAGATCTCCGCCATTCCACCGACGGCGATGCGGTCGAGGAGCTCGTATTTTCCGAACCGCTGCACACGCACTTTGTACCACAGCGCCGGGCGCGTTGGCCTTCACTGTCGGGTGCCGTCGGCCCCTTGCGCGGCGAGCCACCGGGCGACACAATCCGCCCCGATGCGGCTGCGTGTGTTCACTTTCTTGCTCGCGCTCGTCGTGGCCTTCGAGGCCGCGGCCGCCGGCGTCACGCACACGTTCTGCAAGTTCACGCTCGAGCAGGTCGAGGCAGATCCGTGCCCCTGTCCGGATCGCGGCGACGACGCCTCGCTGACGCCCACCGACGAGAGCTGCTGCTTCACGCTCGCCGCGCCGGCCTCGGGTTCGAGCGCCGAGCCGATCGCGCACACGCCGCAGCTCGAGCCCATCGTCGTCACTCAGGCCATTGCACTGCCCCAGCCGCGCCCGGCCTCGACGCAGCCGACGCCTGAGACCCGCGCGCACGCACCGCCGCGGACTCCGCTCTACGTCTCGCTCCGCCAGCTCCTGATCTGAGCCGCGCCCCGCCGCTGCGCGCCTGATCCTCCGCAACAGATCCGTCCCCGCTTCAAGGCTGGAGCCTTCATGTCCGTCGTCACACGTCTGCGCGCGCCGTGCGCGCTCCTCCTCGCGTCCGCTGCGTGCGCGAGCATCGACCCCGCCAAGGGTCACGACGAGGTCTCGCAGCTCGTGCAAGCGCGCACCGGCGCGGCCACGTCGTTCGCGCAGGGCCGCCCCGAGGATGCGCAAGTCCAGGCGCAGCTCGACCGCTTGCTCGCGCACGGCCTCACACCGCAGACCGCCGTGCAGATCGCGCTGCTCTCGAATCCGCAGCTCCTCGCCACCTACGAGGACCTCGGCGTCTCGCAGGCCGAGCTGGTGCAGGCGGGCCTGCTCTCGAATCCGAAGCTCGCCTTCGGCCTGGGCTTCCCGCTCGGCCAGAGCGGCGGCGGCGTCGCGTTCGATCTCTCGCTGGCGCAGAACTTCCTCGATCTCTTCTTGATGCCCTTGAAGAAGAGGGCCGCCCGCACGCAGTTCGACGCGGACGTGCTGCACGTCGCGCAGGAGACGCTCGCGGTCGCGGCGGCCACGCAGCAGGCCTGCGCCGAGCTGCAGGCGCAGGAGCGCGTGGTCGAGCTGGAGCGCGAGGCGCTGGAGACGCATCGCCTCACGCGTGACTTCGCCGCGCGGCTGCACGAGGCCGGCAACACCACCGAGCTCGCCTTCGCCACCGAGCAGGCGGCCTTCGAGGACACGTCGCTGGAGTTGGGCAAGGAGGAGCTCACGCGCGTGGAGCTGCGCGAGAAGCTCGATCTGCTCCTCGGCCTCTCGGGCCGGCGCGCCGAGTGGACGCTGGCCGAGCCGCTCCCCGAGCTGCCCGCGGCCGATCCCTCGCTCGACGATCTCGAACAAGCCGCGCTGAAGCAGCGCCTGGATCTCGCCTCGCTGCAGAAGCGCGCCGAGCTGCAGCAGCAGGCGCTCTCGCTGGCCCAGGATTCGCGCGCGTTCGGCCTCATCGAGCTCGGCCTCGACCTCCGCCAGGACACCGAAGGGCCGCGGCTCCTGGGGCCTTCGCTCACTCTGGAATTG
>JAFEBC010000691.1 GCA_018266095.1 Deltaproteobacteria bacterium | reverse complement strand
GGCGATGCCGCTGCCCGTGTCGCGCACGCACAGCCGCACCGTCTTCGGGCTCGAGCGCGTGGCCGAGAGCTCGATCTCGCCGCGCTGCGTGTGCCGGAGCGCGTTCGCGAGCAGGTTGTCGAGGAGCCGCGCCAAGAGCTCGGTGTCGCCGCGCAACGTGAGCGGCCGCGACAGCTCCACCAAGGTCAGCGTCAGCCCCTTCTCCTTGGCCGCGCCCTTCACCGCCGCGATGGCGCCCTCGAGCAGCGTGGCGAGCTGGAACGCGCGCACTTGCAGGCCCTCGCGGTCCTTGCGCCCGGCGCCCTCGAGGATGCGCTCGGCCATCTGCACCGCGCGCGTGGCCTGCCGCGCCGCCGCCTGCGCGCTGCCCTTCTGCGAGGCGTTGAGCTTGGGATCGTTGGCGAGCAGCTCCGCGTGTCCGATGGCCGCGTGCAGCGGGCCGCGCAGGTCGTGCGCCGCCTCGGCCAGGCCCTCGTCGAGCGCCTTGAGCCGCGCCGTCATGCGCTCGAGCTTGGCCTCGAGATCCGCCCGCTCGATGAGCGCGCGCACGCGCCGGAAGAGCACCTCGGGCTCGGCCGCCGAGACCACGTCATCCGCGCCCGCCGCGAACTTGGGCGCCGACGGCAGTCCCACCGCGAGCAGCCGCACCGCGCGCGCCTTCAAGTGCGTGAGGTCGCCGCCGCCCAGCGTGACCATGACCTCGGCGCGCGAGACTCCGTCATCGGGCGCGGTCGGGATCCCCGCGCGCGACAACCGCTGCGAGAGCCGACGCGCCTCATTGGGTGGCCCCGCCACCCGGACTCGCGCTGAAGCTGCCAACGCCATTGGCCCCTGCCTGTCCGCGCCCCCCCAGGGCACGAAATCGGGGTTCATCTTTCCACAATCATGGGAGCGGAAGATAGGGGGGCCCTACCCGCTTCGTCGACCGGCCAACACGAATTCGCGATTGCCCGCCGGCCCCAGGAGCGGCGAGGCGTCGTGCCCCAGAACCGTCAGGCCCAAGCGCTCGAACTCCTGGGCGATTTCGGTCACCACCCGCAGATGTACGGTGGCGTCTTTCACCACCCCGCCCTTCCCCACCTCGGCGCGTCCGGCCTCGAACTGCGGCTTCACCAGCACCACGCAGGTGGCCTTGGGCGTGAGCACGGAGACCAGCGCGGGCAGCACCAGCTTGAGCGAGATGAAGCTCAGGTCCGCCACCGCGAAGCCCACGCGCTCGCCCAGCGTGTCCACCGAGAGTGACCGCGCGTTCACCTTTTCGTGCGAGACCACGCGCGCGTCGCTCGTGAGCTTCGGGTGCAGTTGCCCGCGGCCCACGTCGACGGCGTGCACCTTCTTCGCGCCCCGCTGCAGCAGCACATCGGTGAACCCGCCCGTCGACGCGCCGAGGTCCACGCACACGAGCCCGCGCGGATCGAGCGCGAACTTGTCCAGCGCGTGCGCCAGCTTCACCCCGCCGCGCGAGACGTACTTGAGCGCCTCCGCCTCGGGCGTCCCCGCGGGCGCGCCCTTGCGGCGCAGCGGCGCGGCCTCGTCGATGAGTTGACCCGGCTTCTCCACGCGGTGCTCGCCGGAGACGATCTCGCCCGCGAGGATGAGCGCCTGCGCCTTCGCGCGAGACTCAGCCAGCCCCTGACGCTGCACCAATTGATCCGCGCGAACCCTGGGCACGAGGCGTGATCGCTTGAGCTAGCGCCGCGGCAGATCGCCAGCCGCCGCGCCCGGCACCACCGGCACCGGCGGCGTGAGCAGGGTGGCGATGCGAGCCAAGAGGCGCTCGATGTCGATCGGCTTGGCGAAGTAGTCCGCCGCGCCAGCCGCGAGCCCCGCCTTCACGTCGGCCGGGCTCTTCTTCGCCGAGACGAAGATGACGGGGATGTCCTTGAACTCGTCGTTCTTCTTCACCGCGCGGCACAGCTCGAAGCCGTCGATCCAGCTCATCATCACGTCGAGCAGGATCACGTCGGGCCGGTCCACGTGCAGCGTGGAGATGAGCCGCAGCCCGTTCGCCGCCTGCGTGACGTCGTAGCCCTCGAGCTCGAGCGCCATCTTCAGCATCTCGCGCGTCTCGCGGTCGTCGTCGACGATGATGATCTTCTTCTTGCGGGCTTCCATCTCGAGCTCCCTAGACCGCCCCTACTTGCCTTCGCTTGCAAACGGCTCCGTGCGATCGCCCTCGAGCAGCTTCTCCACCTTGGCCTCGGCCTCCTCCAACCGCCGCTGGCCGGCGCGCGAGAGGCGGATGCCCTCCTCGAACGCGGCGATCGAGTCCTCGAGCGAGAGGTTCCCGCCCTCGAGCTTCTCGACGACCTGGCCCAGCCGCTTGACGATCTCCTCGTAGCCCTTGGGCTCGGTGTCGGACTGCGTCTGGGGAGAAGAACCTTGAGCGGACTGGTCGGCCACGTGGATCGGTCCTCGTTCGTTTGGGCACAAAACGGATGCCCGACATGCACGGATGTCGCGGACCATTCCACACGGCACGGGTGGCGTCTAGAGGGCATCGAGAGGTTCGCGGGCCAGGGCTTTGGGGGACCGCTCTTGAAGCTGTTGCGGAGCACGGGTCCAACTCCCGATAGCCCTCGTTCGTGACGCCGTGACACGATGACGCGCTTCGGTACTTGCGTGCTGCACAAGTGGACAGTGAGCCGTTCGCGTCCTACCCTTGAACCTGTCTCGGGGGAGGACGTGATGCTTGTCGTGGCCAACGTGTCTCAAGTTCCGTTGCTGTACGATGTCCACCGCGCTGCTCGGCTGACTGGCCTTGCGCCAGCGCGCCTCCGCCAGTGGGCGCGCAGCGGTCTGTTTGCGCCTTCGCATGACGCCGGCGTTGGTGAACCGATCTACTCGTTCGACGACGTGGTTGGGCTGAGGGTCCTCGCGATCTTGTCCATCGAGCACGAGATTTCGACTGCTCGGCTGCGCAAGGTCGGTGTGCGCTTGCGCGAGATCTCCGACTCGCCGTGGTCTCGCTTGAAGCTCTGCGTGGCTGGCAAGGAGATCCTGTTCGTCGACTCGAAGACCAACAGGCCGATCTCGGCCGTTCACTTCGGCCAAGCCGTCTTCGAACCGCTCCTTGATCTCAAGAGGGTGGAAGCTGCGGTGCGTGCCGACGCGCTAAAGATGAAGGAGCGGCGGACTGAGTCGATCGGCAAGGTGGCTCGCGATCGTGGCGCCGCTGTCATCGAAGGCACTCGGCTCCGCCCAAGCGCGATCGCCGCCATGGTGAGCAGAGGTTTGAGCAAGCGCTGGATCCTCGACCAGTATCCGTCGTTGCGGGAAGACGACATCAGAGTTTCCGTCGCCTACGCGAACGAGAGGAAGCACCGTCGTCGTTCGGCTTAGCCGGGGGCGCTCGTGCTTTTCGTGATCGACAACAACCCTCCGCGCGAAATCGCTGACGTGTTCAGCACACACGGACACAGTGTGTTGTTCTCTCGCGACCAGCTCGGACCCGAGGCATCGGACGCGGAGATCGCAGCTTACGCCCTGAACGCCAGTGGCCTCGTCGTCACGTGGGACAAGGACTTCATGAAGCTCCGGCGCAAGAACCCTTCCCTGGGGCTCGTACGGTTCCAGTGCAAGGAAGAAGAGGCGGTCATCCGTTTGACGGCCGCGCTACCCTTCATCGAATTCGCTCTGGGCCGAAGGCGCAATATTCGCATCAGCGTCAGGCGCTCGACGGTCGACATCGAGTGCTAAGGGCAACGAGCGTACGGAGCAGGAGCTCCCCCCTGGCACCGGCAGAGGCTATGTGTCCGCCGGCTTCACCGACGTCACGTTCGCGACGAGTTCGCCCTGCGCGAGCCGCACGCGCACCGAAGCGCCGACGGCGACCTCGCTCACTGAGCGCAGCGCGCGGCCGTTCGCGTCGAAGGCGACTGCGTAGCCGCGGCCCAGGACCTTCAAGGGGCTCATCGCGTCGAGCCGTCCGATGAGCGTGCCCAAGCGCTCGCGCTCGGCCGACAAGCGGGCGCGGGTGCGGGTGGCGAGGGCCTCCTGCTGCGCCGAGAGCTGGCGCTGGCGGTCGCGCAGGGAGTCGCGCGGATCCAGGCCGCGGAGCTGATCCTTCAGGCGCTCGAGCAGGACCTTGCGGTGCGAGAGGCCGGCCCGCGTGGCCTCGACCAGGACCTCGCGCTCCTCGGCGATGCGGCGCTGGAGCAGGCGGACGCGCTCGCGGGGATGGCCCTCCGTGAGCCGGATGCGCAGGTCGCGCAGGTGCTCCTTGAAGAGCAGCAAGTGCTCGCGCAGGGCGTCGGCGAGGCGCTGCTCGGTGCGGTCCAGGCGCAGGCGGCGCTCGGCGATGAGGCCGCGCGGGTGCACGAGGCGGGAACGGCGAGCCTCGAGCGAGACCTCGCGCTTCTCCAATTGGATGCGCATGGAGCGCTGGAGCCGCGCGCGCTTCTGCAAGAGCTCGGAGACGAGCTCGTCCTTCACGCGGGCCAGCATCTCGGCGGCCGCGGTGGGCGTCGCCGCGCGCGCGTCGGCGACGAAATCGGCGATGGTGAAGTCCACCTCGTGCCCGACTGCGCTCACCGTAGGCACCGGGCAGGCCGCCAGCGCGCGGGCGACGACCTCTTCGTTGAAGGCCCAGAGGTCCTCGAGCGAACCGCCGCCGCGGGCGATCACCAGCACGTCCACGCCGGGCTGCGAGGCGCCACGCGCGATGGCCCGCGCGATCTCCTGCGCTGCGCCCTCGCCCTGCACCTTGCTCGGCACGATGAGCACCGGGAGGTTCGCGAAGCGCCGGTGCAGCACGCGGATGAAGTCGTGCACGGCGGCGCCGGTGGGGCTGGTGATCACGGCGATGCGCCGCGGGAGGAACGGGAGCTTCCGCTTGCGCGCCGGGTCGAACAGGCCCTCGCTCGACAGCCGCGCCTTGAGCTGCTCGAACGCCACCTGCAAGGCGCCCGCGCCCATCGGCTCGATCTGATCGCACACGAGCTGTGTGCGCCCGTTCCAGAACGTGAGCCGCCCGCGCACGACGACGGAGAGCCCATCGCGCGGCCGGAACTTCAGGCGCAAGAGCTCCTTCTTGAAGATGACCGCGTCCACCGCGGCCTCGCCGTCCTTGAGCGTGAAGTACACGTGCCCGCTGCCCGGCGCCTTGAGGTTCGACACCTCGCCTTGCACGAGCAGGTTCGGGAAGCGCCCCTCGAGCAATTCGCGCACCTGGCGCGCGAGCTCGCTCACGGTCATCGGCTTGGGCGTCACGCGCTTGCCGAAGAGATCGAAGTTGCCCGCACCCGTGGCCGGGGCAGGCAGGGGCCGCGAGGGGTCTTGAGGCGGCGGCCTCGACGGCTCGACGCGCAGCGGATTCACGAAGCTCGGCTGCTGCCCGCTCTGGCCGATCGCCGGCACACCGTGCGGCGGCGTCGTCAGCGGCTGCGATGCGGGCGGCGGCGACGTGGCCGGATTCCGCTCCCAGGGTGGCCCGACCTCCCAGGGCTCCCGCGGCCGTGCGCGCTCACCCGCCTCGCGCACCTCGCCTTCGCGCGGGTCCTTCTGCGGATCCTTCCCGCCCGGCGTCTCGGGAGCGCCCGGACGCGGCGGCAACCTCTGCGGAGCCACGCGCTACTCCTCCGGCGCCGTCTTGCCTTCGAGCTTGTCCAGCCAACGCCGCGCCTTCTGCGCCGTCTCGTCCTGGCCGGGCAGCGAATCCACCACCAGCTTGAACGCCTTCTTCGCGTTCTCCGGATCGCTCTCCTTCTCGAAGTAGCCGCGCTGGTAGATCTCCTTCGCCTTGGCCAGCACCTCGGCCATCTCGCGCTTGACCTGCTCGTTCGACGGGTCCGCCACCGACGCCGTGCGGAAGTGCTGCGCCGCCGACGGCAACGTGTCCTCGCTGCCCATCTGCGACATGCCCAGGTTGTAGTGCAGGTTCGCGATCGCGCGCCGCACCTCGCGGCCGAGCTTGCTGTCGCGCCCCTGCGCGAGCGAGCGATCGATCTTGTCCGCGGCCTCCAGCGCCTTCACCGCGCCCGGCAGGTTGTGCGAGGTGGTCTTCGCCAGGCCGTCTCGATAGGCGGCGTCGAACGCCTTGAGGTCATCCGCCAGCTTCTTGGAGCGCGAATCCGGCCCCGCCTCCGCCCGCTCGATCGCCGACCCGATGTCGCCCGCGAGATAGCTCTCGATGACCGGCCCCTGCGCGGCCGGCGCGGCGGGCTCGTCCTCGATCTGGGTGGGCTTCTCCTTCTTCGGCGGCGGCGCCACCTTGCGCCCGTTACCGAGCGCCTCCTTGACCTGCAGCGCGTCGGAGCGGCCCGGCTCGGCCTGCAGCACCGGCTCCAGGAGCGCCAGCGCGCCCTGCGTGTCCCCGTTCTCGGCCTTGATGCGCGCCTCGCGCACCGCCGACTCCATCGCCGCCTTGAGCGCGTTCTGCTGCTCACGCGCTGCGTCCGCCAGCGCCGAGTCATCGGGCACACCCGCGAGCGCGCCCTTGGCCGTCGCGAAGTCACGCTTGGCCAGCGCGGCCTTCGCGTTCAGCACCGCCTGCGCGCGCGGCGCCTCGGACTCGGCGCGCTCCAGATAGCGCTGCACATCCGAGTCGTTCGGATCCAGCTCGGCCGCGACCTTCAGCTTGTCGCGCGCTTCGGCCCAGCGCCCGTCCTTGAGCAGGCGCGCGCCCTCCTCGAACCGCTTGCGCACCATCGCCTTGTTGTCGTCGTGGTCCTGCGCGGCGTCGAGCGCGGCCTTCTCGCGCTGCGCCTTGCGGTACTGCCCGATGCCCAACAGACCCACGAGCAGCACCGCGATCACGATGTAGAGCTGCTGGCGCTTCTTCGCCCCGCTCGCGGGCGTCGCGGCGGCCGGCGCGGCCTTGTTGTTCGTGATCTCGGGCTTGTCGTCGAGCGACGCGCGATTCGCCTGCGACCCGCGCCCCTTCTTCACCACCACGCCGCCCGGCTCGACGAAGCGCACGACGGTGTCGCCCATCGCGATCTCGTCGCCCGTCGAGAGCACGTGCCGGTCCACGTTCTTCCCGTTGACGCGCGTGCCGTTGCCCGAGCGCTGATCGAGCACCACGTACTGGTCGCCCTCGCGCTGCACCACCACGTGGCGCCGCGACACCGAGATGTCCGGGATCACGAAGACGTTGTCCGAGCCGCGCCCGATGCTGGTCTCGATCTCGGTGAGCGTGTACTCCGTGCCCGAGCGCG
>JAFEBC010000690.1 GCA_018266095.1 Deltaproteobacteria bacterium | reverse complement strand
CGTGGCACTTGCAGATGAGCACCTGTCCGGCGCCGAAGATCTGGCAGCCCAGGTGCGGGCAGCGCGCGTCATAGGCCTCCACCTCCGTGGCGCTCGTGCGCACCACCAGGATCGGGAACGCCACGCCCTTCGCGTAGCCGGAGATGGTGCCGCCCACCTTGGCCAACGCCGGGAGGTCGGCGATGGCGAAGGTGATCACGCTGCCGCCAGCCGCGGCGGTCGCAGGCGGGTACACGACGTCGCCCGACAGATCGACGGTGAGCACTTGATTGGAGCGCTGCAGCGCCACCTTGTGCGGCGTGAGATCGGCGGTGGCGGGCGGGTTCTTCACCCTGCCATCCGCGCCGAAGCGCGAGAGGTGACACGGGCACACCGCCTCCGTCTCTCCGTCGTCCCACGACAGCTCGCAGAACTGGTGCGGACAGTACGCGTCCCACGCGAGCAGGCCCTGATCGCTCGAGTTCACCACCAGGATCGAGCGCGGGCGCCCGCTGGCGTCGGTGCCCTCGGGATGCAGGAGCAGGCTGCCGCCCGGTGTCAGGAGCTCGGGCACGCGGGTGAGCGCCACGGTCACGATGTTGTCCACCGGCGCGTCGAGCGCGATCGCCGTCGGGACCGGGATGCGCGGCGCACAGCCCGGGAGCTGCGCCAGCGCCGTCCCCGCGCAGGCAGCGGCGCCACACTGGAGCAGCGCGCGCCGGCCGCACGAGGGCTGCGCTTGGACCTGCGGGAGGGCCGCGGCGCCAGAAGGATCGGTTCGTTGGGTCACGGAGGCCCTGCGGGGAAGCGCACGAGCAGCGGCTCTGGTGACGCGGCCGTGCTGCCGAGCGCTGGGTTGGTCCTGTAGGTCAAGCTTCCATTGTACGCGCCGGCGACCCAGGTGGAGCCGAGCGCGCCGAGCGAGATCGAGCTCGGCGTCACGCTGCCGGTGGAGCTCAGCGTCTGCACCGTGGGCGCCGTGAGGGCCGCGGGGAACCGCGCCACGAAGAGGTTCTGCGACTCGCTGCCCGCGCCCGCGAAGAACGCCGTGCCCACCCACGTCGAAGTGCCCGAGTAGACTCCCAGCGCGGCCTCGTTCCCGCTCGCATCGGCGGTCAAGGCCAGCACCTTCGCGGAGCCGCCGGTGGAGATGAAGGTGAGCGGCGCGCCGCCCGTGCCGGTGCCCACGAGCTGACCCGATGAGCACGCCGTGCGCGCGCTGTAGCGGACCAGCGCCGCCGACGACGCGGTGGAGTTGCACGTGGTGGCCTTCGTGTGGACCTTCGGCGCGCCTCTGCAGAACCCGCCCACGATCACGGAGTCGGTCGCGCCCGCGGTGATGGCGGTGATGCCCTGGTTCGTCGAGGTGGTCGCGTCGAAGAAGAGCTCGTTGTTGGTGCCGCCCGCGATGCACGGCGTCTTTCCGGTCGCGTCGTACGTCGCGATGTACGAGCCCTTGAGCGCGTTGACGCCGCTCGTGTCCTGCGCCACGCCGGCGGTGAGCAGGTTGCCCTGCGAGTCGAAGGCCACCGCGGGCCCGATGCGGAATGAGGTGGTGGAGTTCGCGTCCACGCCCGCCGCCAGGTCGATGGCGAAGCGGCACGCGCCGTCCGTCTCGTTGAAGGTGGCCACGAAGTCGCGGTGCGCGCTCGAGGCCGTCAGCGCGCAGGCCACGTTGCCGAACTGCTCGCTCGAAGCCGCCGCTGCGCCGTAGACGCCGCCCGCCGCGATCTGCGTGCCGTTCGCCGCGAGCTCGCTGATGGTGCCGCTCCCGAACTGACGCGCCCACACCACGCCGCCGCTCACGCCCACGCGCGCCAGGAACATGCTCGAGCTCGACGCGGCCGCGACGGGGCCGAGGCCATCGCCGAAGTCCACGCTGCCGCTGAAGTTGCCGCCGATGATGAGCGCGCCCGAGGGCGTGACCACCGACGCGCGCACGATGGCCGCGCCCTGATCCGCGGCGGCGTTGCGCGAAGGGAACTCTTCGTCGAAGTTCGCGCCCGCGGGCGACGCGCCTGCGCCCCGCGTGCCGTTCTGATCGAGGCCCTGGAGGAAGCCGCTACCCAACGCCGAGAAGGCCGAGCCGGTGCGCGCGCCGTGACCGAGATCGACCGCGCCCGTGAACGCGCCGCCCGCGAACACCTCACCGCTGCCGAGGTTCGAGACCGCCTGCAGCGAGCCCGTCGCGCCCGTGAACGGAACCAGCTCGATCTGCTCGACGCAGCGGACCTTCAGCGCCAGGGGTCCCGGGATCGCAGCGCCGTTGCAGCCCGAGGGCGCGCTCACCGTGCACACCATCGCGGGCCTGGACGGGTTCGTGAGCACGCTCACGCCGCAGACGCCCGAGCGCGGCGCGGGATCCAGGAACGTGAACGAGGTCGAGCTCGCCGCCACCGCCAGCGTCTCGCTGTCGCTCCAGGTCTCGAAGCCCACCGTGCTCTGCAGCGCGAGGCCGCTCGACGGGATCTGGCCAGGCGTTCCGCTGAGCACGCTGGTGTCGAACGTGCCCGTGATCGGATAGCCGCAGACGATGAGCACGTCGGTCACGTCGCCGTTGCCCACCACGCCGCTCGCGTTCCGGGTCAGGCACACGAGCCCGCTCGGCGGCGTGAGCACCGCGATGGAGTAGGTGCTGCTCGGCGCCTGCGGCGTGGGCATGCTGAACGCCACCGGATCTCCCGTGGCCGTCGACGAGGCCGCGAACACCAGGCTGTCGCCGCCGTTGTTGGTGATCACCATCGCCGCCGACACGCCCGTGGCCGCGCCCAGCACCGTGCCGCCGATCTTGTACGAGGGCGTGCCGCACACGAGGAGCAGGTCGGTCACGTCGGTGTCGCCCATCACGCCGCTGCCGTCCCCGTTCGAGCCGCCCGTCACGCTGCAGGTCTGCGCGGGGTTCACTGGCAGCGTGAGCACGTTGAGGTCGTAGGCCGCACCCTTGGCGAGCGGCGTGGGGAACACGAACGGCACGTCCGCGCCCGCGTCGGCCGCGAGCGGCAACTGGTCGAGCCCGTCGGTGATGGTGAGCCCGCTGCCGGTGAGGCCGCGAACCTTGCCGCGCAGCGTGTGGGTGGGCGCGCAGTCGATGGTGACGCCCGTGACGTTCGCGCCGCCGACGAGCCCCGGGCTGGTCCCCGCGCGCGGCACGCAGAGCTGACCCGGCGGCTGCTGCGCCACGGTCACCGTATACGTCTGTCCGCTCGTGAGCGAGGTGGGGAACACGAAGTTCGGATAGCCCGCCGTGGCCACCGATACGCGCACGGCCTCGTCCCCGTTGTTCGAGAGCGTCACGCTGGTCCCGGGCGCGAGCCCGTTCACCACGCCGCCGATCGAGTACGTGTTGTTGGCGCAGGCGAAGCCGATGTCGGTGAGGTTGCCGCCAGGCGTGCCCGACGCCGCCGAGCCGCCTGAGGGCGAGCAGGTCTGCGCGGGGTTCACCGGCTGCGTGGCGGCGCTGATCGCGTAGCCCAGCGCCGCCGACACGGGCGTCTTGAACGCGAACGTGGTCTTGCCCGGCGACACCACCACGCGCTCGTTGGTGGTCGAGTTGAGCAGGGTGAGGCCCGCGCCGATGTAGCCCGAGATCGTCCCCGCGAGCGTGAACGCGGGCGCGCACTGCACCTGGATCGAGGTGACGTTCGCCGCGCCCACCGTGCCCGTGTCCGTTCCCGCCGCGAAGCCGCAGGTGACGTTGCCGGTGACGCTGAAGATCGTCGCGGTGTACGTCGCGCCGCTCGAGAGCGTCGTGCCGAAGGTGAAGTTCACGGGCGTCGCGCCGGTGCTCGTGCCGCTCACGGTGCGCGGGTCCCCGCCGTTGTCATTCATGATGAGCGAGGTGCCCGCGGACAAGCCCGTGACGCTCCCGCCGATGCTGAAGAGCGACGTGGTGCACACGATCGCGATCCCGGTCACGTTCGCGGTCGGATTCCCGATCTGGTACGCGGGCGTCAGCGTGCTCACCGCGCACGACTGCGTGGGGCCGCTCGGCTGCGCGGTGACGCTCACGGAGTAGCCCAGCGCCGTGGTGACGAACTTGCTGAAGACGAAGCTCGTCTGCCCTGCGGCGAGCGCGAGCGTCTCGCCGTTGGTGTTGTTCTTGAGTACGGCGCCGCTGCCCGAGAGCCCGCTGATGGTGCCGCCGATGCTGTACGCGGGCACGCAGGTGAGGGCGACGTTGGTCACCGCGCCGCTGCCGATGGTGCCGCTGCCGCCGCTCGCGACCTTGCACGACGCGGGCCCTGCGGAGCCGGTGACCGTGACCGCGTAGGCCGCGCCGCTCTTGATCGGCGTGGCGAAGCTGAAGGAGATGGGCGCGCTGCCGTCGCCGCTGCCGTTGACGAGCGTGTCGTCTGCGGCGTTGTCCTGCAGCGTGACCGACGCGCCCGAAGGCAGGCCGGTGAT
>JAFEBC010000068.1 GCA_018266095.1 Deltaproteobacteria bacterium | reverse complement strand
CACGGTGACGGTGGCGCTCGCGGACTTGCTCGTGTCGGCCGCGCTGGTGGCGACCACGTTGTACGTGCCGGTGGTGGCGGGCGCGGTGTAGAGGCCGCCGCTCGTGATGGTGCCGCCGGCCGCGCCCTGCGTGATCGACCAGGTGACGTCGGTGTTGCTCGTGCCGGTGACGGTGGCGGTGAACTGCTGCGTGGCGCTGACGGCTACAGAAGGCGCCGTGGGCGAGACGCTGATGCCGACCACGGTCTGCGCGACGACGGTGATGGTGGCGGTCGCGGTCTTGCTGGTGTCGGCCGCGCTGGTGACGACGAGGTGGTACACGCCGCCGGCCGCGGGCGCGGTGTAGAGGCCGCCGCTCGTGACCGTGCCGCCGCCGCTCTCGGTGATGGCCCAGGTGACGCCCGTGTTCGACGCGCCGGTGACGTTGGCCGTGAACTGCTGCGTCGCGCTCGTGTCGAGCTGGATGGTCTGCGGCGAGACGCTGATGCTCACGACTTGCGCCGCGGTGACGGTGATGGCCACCACTGCGCCGCGGTTCGGGTTCGCGTGGCTCGCGGCGAGCACGTGATAGGTGCCCGCGGTCCCGGGCGCGGTGTAGAGGCCGCTCGCGCTGATGGTGCCGCCGGGCAGGCCCTCCTCGACGGACCAGAGCACGGCCGGGTCGTTGGAGTTGGCCACCGTCGCCGAGAATTGGATGGTGCCCAAGGCCGCCACCGTGGCCGGACTCGGCGTGATGGTGACCGAGATGGGGGTCTCGGTGCTGGTGGTGCCGCAGGCAGCGGCGAAGAGGGCGAGCGCGAGGGCGGACGAGCGGAGCGCGACAGAGCGCATGGAACTCCCGGGGGCTTCTTGATCGAGCCCGGTGCGGAGTGCGTTGAAGGAGCGACACAATTTTTCAGGATCCAGCGGGCGTGCGTCAAGCCGCTCGACAGCGGCGCAACAGGTCGATACAAGGCGCCGCATGTATCGGGTCACTCAGGAACTTCCGTTCTGCTATGGCCACCGCCTGCTCAAGCACCCGGGCAAGTGCGCGCGGCTGCACGGGCACAACGGCGTCGCCAAGGTCACGCTCTCGTCGCAGGGGCTCGACGCGCAGGGCATGGTGTTCGACTTCGACGAGCTCTTGTCGTCCTTGGGCGCGTGGCTGTTGGCCGAGCTGGATCACAAGCTCCTCCTCGAGCGGGGCGACCCGGCCATCGCGGCGCTGCGCGACATCACCGAGCCGCTCGTGGAGCTGCCCTTCGCGCCCACGGCCGAGAACCTCGCGCGCTACATCTTCGACCGCGCCCGCCTCTTGGGCCTGCCGGTGACGGCGGTGCACCTCGTCGAGCAGCCGGGCAGCGAAGCCACCTACGTCGAGTGACCGAGCCCGGTCGCGCGCCTCCGAGGGAGACCCCGTAGATGTACGGGGGTGCGCGGGGATTGATCCGGCTGTTCTCTGCCAGGCCCATTTGCGATGAGGCGCGCCCATGACCCTGCGCGCGCGCGTCCTGACCGCCTTCGTTCTGTCCCTGGCCGTGGCCTGCGGCGAGTCCGCGCCCGAGAAGCAGCGCACCTCGATGGACTCCATCGACTGGGACGCCATCGACGAGAACGACAACGGCAGCCAGCCCGAGGCCGAGGAGCTCATCGACGTCGGCGCGCTGCCCATCCAGGACCTGCGCAGCTCGTTCGGCTTCCACATTCCCAGCGGCAAGCACCGCAGCAAGGGCGGCGGGCCGGGCACGCTCCACTTCGGCACGCACCCCGACCGCACCGTGCACTTCCGCGCCAAGTTCCACCAGAACGCGGCGTACACGACGGCCAGCAGCGGCAACCAGTCGGACTGGAACAAGCTGCTCGGCATCACCACCAACTGGATCCACAAGAACTCGATCCGGCTGGGCTGGGCGTACAACCCGTCGACCAAGCTCATCGACTTGGGCTTCTACGGGTACATCCACAAGACGCGCTACATGCCGAAGATCACCTCGGTGCCGCTGGAGACGTGGGTGGACTGCGAGCTGCACCTCTGGCGCGAGGGCATGTCGGTGACGGTGAACGGGCAGACGACGACGATCAACCAGGACCTGCATCTGTCGACGTGGTTCCCGACGATGACGTGGGTGCTGATGACGGCGTACTTCGGCGGCGATGAGACTGCGCCGCATGACATCGATGTGGACGTGACGGACGTGCGGGAGCTGTAGGCGTCCGCGGCTGTATTCGAAGCTCATGTTTTGGGGCGCTCCGGCCTTCGGCCTCCGCTTGTGCGGGGCCTCTACGCCGGCCCCGCAACGCCCCGCGCCTGTGCGAACGGTCCGTTCATGCTGGACAACTTCGCGCCCCTGGCTATCCGCCCCAGGCTGAAGCCGTGGGGCTAATCAACCACTAAGCCCCTGCGGGGCTGATCCCCGTAAGAGGGTTGCAAGGCTGCGGTTGGTCGCCGGATCCGTCTTGGGGCGGACGAAGGCTGGTTCCGTGCCGCGCCCAGCGTTGCCCCAGTTCGTCGGGACCGCGCGCGTGCGATCGAATGGCGCCGTCGGCTGGTCAGCCCCGCAGGGGCTTATTGGTTTATTAGCCCCAGTCTTCAGGCTGGGGCGCGGGAACCCTCCGCGATACCCCGCACCCGCCGACCCACGCGCCGTCTGCCCCGGACCCCCCTGGCAACCAGGCCGGGGGCGTTGCGGGGGCGGCGCCCCCGCACAAGCTCCGGCCGAAGGCCGGAGCGCCAAGATCATCGGTCCGATGAAGCGCGTGGTTCCGCAGATCGCGGCGCGCTGCGAT
>JAFEBC010000689.1 GCA_018266095.1 Deltaproteobacteria bacterium | reverse complement strand
TGCTCAGAAGCTTGCTGAGCTTGAAGCCGCGGTTCGCTCGGGATCGTACCAGCCGGATCCAGGGCGCATCGCACAACAGATCCTCGACGACGCCGAGGTCGACGCGCAGGTCCAGCTCACACTGGCGCGGGTGACTTAGGCAGGAGCAAGTGCCGTGAGCCTCGCTGACGCAGTGAACATCGCAGAGACGCTGCGCAGCGAGATCGAGGTCGAGGTGGGCCGCGCCCGCGAGGAGCGCGTGGTGCTGCGCTCGCTCGATGGGCAGAAGATCCAGGCGCGGATGGAGGAGAAGGTCGCCTTCCAGGACCGCACCGAAGAGCTCTTGTATCGCTTGCAGGAGGCGCAGAAAGCCGCGGCCCGCGAGCTCGATCTCAACGACGCGTCGGCGGAGTCGCTCGCGAAGGTCAGGCCGGAGGAGGGCAGGGCGCTCTCGAATGTCATCCTGCAGATCCGGGCTCTGGCGGCGACGCTGGCCGAGCTGACGGCGCTCAACCGCGACCTGGCGGCGCGGGCCCTGGGGTGCGCGCGGGCCTATCTGCACGCCATCGCGCCCCGGCCGACCGCGTACGGACGCCGCGGGAACTCGTCTGCGCAGGTGATCCCCTTCGAATCCGTGCAGTCGAGGAGGGCTTAAGGTCATGGCCAGCCTCCTCGGCATCCTCACGGCGGGCGCCAACAGCCTGAACGCGCAGCAGGGCGCGGCGGCGACGGCGAGCAACAACGCCAGCAACGTGAACACGCCCGGCTACTCGCGGCAGATCGCGAACCTGGGCGGCCTCGGGTCGGGCACGTTCGATCCGGGCGGCGTGGTGCTGCGCTCAGTGACGCAGGCGCGCGATCGCTATCTCGACTCGCAGATGCCGGCGGCGCTGGGCTCGGCGGCGCAGTCGAACGCGCGCACCGAGGTGCTCTCGCAGATCACGAGCTTTGACCCCTCGAGCACGAGCGGCGTGGGGACGGCGCTCGGCAACTTCTATTCGTCCTTGCGGGCGCTGTCGCAGAACGCGGGCGACTCGGGCCTGCGCACGAGCGTGGTGAGCGCGGCCTCGGGCCTCGCGCGCGCGTTCAACCAGGCCTCGACCGAGATCTCCTCGGCGCAGACCGCGGCCGACGGGCAGGTGCAGGCGTCGATCGGCGAGGTGAACACGCAGGCCGCGCAGGTGGCGAGCCTGAACCAGCAGATCCGCGTGGCGCAGTCGGCGGGCGGGCAGCCGAACGAGCTCATCGATCAGCGGCGCATGGCGCTGGAGCGGCTCTCGGAGCTGACGGGCGCGTCGCCGGTGTCGAACGCGCAGGGCGATGTGTCGGTGGCGCTGCCTGACGGGCAGACGCTGGTCAACGGCAACGTGGCGACGCAGCTCGTCGGCATCAACGATCCGGCGACGGGGCACCTCAAGGTGCAGATCGCGCGCCTCGACGGCACCGGCAACGACGACGTGCCCACCACCGGCATCGGCGGCGACATCGGCGGGCGGCTGGCGGTGCGCGACGGCGTGCTGGCGCAGACGGCGAGCAAGCTCGATCAGCTCGCGTACGACTTCGCCAACGCGGTGAACGCGGTGCACGCGGCGGGCGTGGCGCTCGACGGCTCGACCGGGAACAACCTCTTCACGGTGGGCCCGCAGGCGGGCGCGGCGGCGAGCATCGGCGTGGATCCGAACGTGGCCGCGAACCCCAACCTCATCTCGGCCAAGGGCTCGGCGGCCGCGGGCGCGGGCGACGCGACGCAGATCCTGGCGCTGCTCTCGACCGAGACGCAGACGGTGACGGGCGGCGTCACGGCGGGCACGGCCTTCGCCAACATCACCTCGAACTTCGGCGTGGCGGCCTCCAGCGCCTCGGCCGATGCGTCGCACGACGCGGCGGTGAAGGACCACCTCTCCACGATGCGCGACTCCAGCTCGGGCGTGTCGATCGACGAAGAGCTCATCAACATGCAGAAGGCGCAGCGGGCGTACGAGGCCATCGGCAAGGTGATGAGCGCGACCTCCGACATGCTCGATGCACTGATGCAACTGAAGTGAGGCTGCCATGCGCGTGAGCGAGCGGATGATCTACGACAACGTGATGCGCAACGCGGGGGCCGCGCGCAGCCGCGTGGAGGACGCGTCGAACGTGGCCTCGACGGGCCTGCGCGTCTCGCGCGCCTCCGACGATCCGGCCGCCGCCGCGGAGCTGGCCACCCGGCGCCAGGCGCTCTCGCGGGCCGACGCCATCGCCGACGCCACGGGCCGCGCATCCGACGAGCTCGACGCGGCCGACGGCGCGCTCAACACCGTGACCACCTCGCTCGCGCGCGCCCGCGAGATCGCGGTGCAGTTCTCCAACGCCACCTACTCGGCCACCGACCGCGCGGGCGTGGCCACCGAGGTCGATCAGCTCGGCCAGCAGATCATCGCGGCCCTGAACCAGCAGGTCGGCAACCGCTACATCTTCGGCGGCAGCATCGACGACAGGCCGCCCTTCGACACGAGCGGCAACTACCTGGGTGATGCGCAGACGCGCAAGGTGGAGATCGCGCCGTGCGTGCTGCAGGACGCGTCGGTGCGCGCCGACGTGGCCAGCAAGGGCGCGAACGGCGGCGTCGATGTGCTGAGCATGCTCAAGAGCCTGTCCACCGCGCTGCAGACCAACGACGTCGCGGCGCTGCAGTCCTCGCTCGACACCATCGCCTCGGCCACCGCGCAGGTGTCGGCGGCGCGCACGCAGGTGGGCGCCACGCAGAACACGCTCTCGGACGCGCAGGCGGTGGCCAAGTCGGCCTCGACGCTGGAGAAGACGGCCATCTCGCGCGCCGGCGACGCGGACTCGATCGACGCGGCCAGCCAGCTCGCCCTGGCCCAGCGCGCGCTGCAGGCCTCGCTCGATTCGGGCGCGCAGACCTTCCAGTTCTCGCTGCTGGACATCCTCAAATGAACACGGGACGCCTCTCTGCCCGACGGCCGGGAGCGCGCCAGCTCGACCCCGCGCTGCGCCAGTTCAGCGCCATGCTGCGCTGGCGGGCGCGCTGGATGCTGCGGAAGGCGGCGCCCGACACGGCGACCGCGGCGCGCCTGTTGCCCGTGCTCCTGCAGGCGAACTTCGCGCACCCGCTCCTGCGCAAGGACGCGCCGGGTGTGCGCGGCCTGCGCTTCCGGCACGCGTGGGTGGTGTGGGCCAAGCGCTTCTCCCTCGCGCCGCCTCAGAGCATGCAGCGCGACGCCGAGGCGGTGGCGGCGGTGGTGGTGCTCCCGCTCGGCGCGCAGCTCGAGGTGCTGGTGATCACGCAGCCCAACCTCGATCTGGTCGCGCGGCAGCGGCTCGACGCGCGCATGTCCGCGCTGAACACGGTCTTCGGGGTCACCGCGCGGGAGCTGCGGGTCCGGGCGGTCGACGCGAGCGCGCTCACGGTGCAGGAGCGCGAGCTGTGCATCGCCTTCGGCGGCCTGGTCGCGGGCGAGTGTCCGGCGCGGCTCCTGGAGGCGGGGGAGCCGGAGGAGTTCCCGGCCGTGAACCTGGCGCTGCGGGCGCCCACCACGCTGGCGGCGCTGGCGATGATGATGGTCGCGGGGCGGCCGCTCGCGGGCGCGGCGGAGAGCTTCCAGGTGCTGCTGGCGAGCGGCGTGAGCGCGCGGGAGCTGGCCGACCCCGACGTGGCCTGCGTCCGCTGGGCGAGCCCGTACACGCTGCGCGGGAAGATGCTCGACGCGGCGCTGCGCTGGACACGGCCCGCGCGCCCGAAGGCCGAGCGGCCGGGCGCGTTCGAGCTGTTGGCGGTGGGCCGCGGCCTCGCCATCTCTTGCGCGATGTCGGTGCGCTCGTTGCCGCTGGCCCTGGGGCTCCCCCTGCGCGAGCGCCTGCGCCGCGAGGTCCTGGCGCCAGGGCTCCCACGCATCCTGGTCCCGCTCCTCTCTCCCGCGGCGCTCAAGTTCGAGGCGGCGGCCGCGGCCCACGGCGTGCACACGGTCGCGCTGGCCGATGGCGCGGTGGCCGGGCAGGGCCGCACGGCCGTCCAAGCCCGCGTGCGCGCCCTGTCGCTGCGGGCGCAGACCAACGCGCCGCCCCTCGCCCAGTCCTCGCCGGTGTACGAGATCATCGAGGCCCGCATCGGCAGGCCCGTCGAGCGGCCGACGCTCCTGTGCGTGCTCGAGCACGCGCACGTCCCAGGGCCGCCCTTCGATCTGTTGAACCGCGGCCCCGAGCGCCGCATGGCCCTGCGCTCGGCCACGCTGGTGCTGCTGCGGCCCGATCGGCGCCCGACCGCCTGGCGCGTGCGGCCC
>JAFEBC010000688.1 GCA_018266095.1 Deltaproteobacteria bacterium | reverse complement strand
GGCGCGACCATGCACGCCACCAAGAGACACGCCAACGCGCGGGACCAGCCAGACCTGTTCAAATCCGTGGACACCAAGTTCTCTCCTCGCAACTACTCGATCGAGTACGACTTGCGCACCGTCTCACCGCGCCGCTCCAGCTCGACCTCGACGCGGTTCGCGTCGCGCAGCTTCTGGTAGATCTCCAGCGCCTTGTCCGGGCTGTTCATCTCGTAGCCATTGATGCGGCGGATGACGTCGCCGTTCTGGATGCCGATCTTCGCGTAGAGCGAATCGGGCACGATCGAGAACAGCTTGAAGCCGTTGGACACGCCGTTCTTGAACGACGGCACGATGCGCGCCTTGGTGGCGAGGTCCGAGAGGTTGGCCAGCGCGCTGTCGATCTCGTGCTTGGCGACCACGTAGTTGTTGTCGCCCACCACGCGCACGCCGTCGCCGCCGCCCGTGGCCGGAGGGGGCGTGGCCATCGCGATCTGCGGTGAGGCCGCCGCCGAGTTGTCGATGTATTCGTTCTTGCCCTGGTTGTCGACGAGCACGCGCTCCTTCTCGATCGCGTAGATGCGCGCGCCCATGAACATCTCGTTCACGGCGTAGACCAGCGTCTCGTTGGTGTCCTGGTTCGTGATCTGGCAGAGCGAGAACTTCTCCGGCTTCGCCATCGCGGTCGAGACCAGGAGGCCGTGCAGCGTGGAGCGCACCGGGTTCGCGTCCCACGCGCCCATCGACGCCTGGCTCTTCTGCTGCTCCGCGGCGGCGACGGCGGCCGGATCTTCCTTCTTGGGGCCCGGCACGTCGAACAGCTTGGCGAAGCGCTCGACAGGCAGCTCCTCGTGCGGCGCGCTCTGCGAACCGAGCGTGATCCCGGCCGGTCCGCTGCTCAAGAGCGACGGCTTGGGGGCGATGGCCGCGGCCGTGAACGTGTTCACCGTGCGCGCGACGAGGAACGACCCCGCGAGCGACAGCAGGGCAGAGATGGCCCACGACCAGCGGGTGAGGATGAGCTCCATGGCCTGCGGCTAGAGCAACCCGCGTGCCATGACGATGAGGCGGAAAGCCGCGTGAAATCAAACAACTACCTCAGGCATTGCCCTGCCGAAACGACAAGCTGGCACGTCCAGGCGAGGCGCGCTGACAAATTGGCAAACGTCGCGGCCTGAGACCAAGGTGCGATCTCAGGCCCCGACCCCGCGCGCGAGGCGCCAGAAGAGCACGTCCGTGCCGCGGATCGCCACCACCAGCAGGCCCTGCGGCTCGTCGGTCAGCGACACGCGATAGCCCATCGAGCGCAGTTGCGAGGCGTCGATCAGGCTGGCCGCCTCCGCGGGCCACCACTTGAGCTTGATGGTCGGCCCGCGCAGCGCGATGTCGCTCGGCGGAGGCCCCCTGACGCTGGTGACGACCGGCGGATTCCAGCTCGGGTCCGCCAGCACGAAGCGTCCCCACGTGCGCGAGGTGGTCGGATCGTGCAGCTCGTACAGCTCGGTCGCGCCCGCAGGCACGAACGCCGGCATCCAGCCGCTCGCGAACACCCCCGCGGCCTCGGCCTCCGCGCGCGTGGCGAAGTGCGTCTGCGGCGGCCGCGCCGGCCTCACCCAGCGAAGCTCGAACCAGATCACGATCGCGATCGCGGCCAGGCCCAGCGTGAACCAGAGCACGAAGAAGCGCTTCACTTGTCGGCGCCTTCCTTCGCGCCCTCTTTCGACTCGAGCTTGCGATAGATGGTGCGCACGGCGATGCCCAAGAGCTGCGCGGCGAGGTTCTTGTCGCCCTTGGTGTGCCGCAGCGTCTCGTGGAGGACGCGCAGCTCGATCTCCTCCATCGGCGTCCCCAGCGGCACCGCCAGCGTGCGGCCCTCGAGGCCCAAGGCCGCGCTCACCGTCGGACGCGGCGCCCCGCTCGCGCGAAGCTGCGCCGCCTGCCGCACGGCCTCGGGCAGATCGCTCGTGTCCAGCTCGGCGCTGCGCGAGAGGACCACCGCGCGCTCGATGGCGTTCTCCAGCTCGCGCACGTTGCCGGGCCAGGGATACGACTCCAGCGCCGCCAGCGCGTCCGCGGTGAGCCCCTTCATCGGCTTGTGGTTGCGCGCGGCCGCCCGCTGCAGGAAGTGGTTCGCGAGCAGCGGCAGATCTTCAGCGCGATCGCGCAGCGGCGGCAGGTTCACCGCGATGACGTTCAGGCGCCAGAACAGGTCCTCGCGGAAGCGCCCGTCCTTCACCATCGCGGCCAGATCGCGGTTGGTCGCGGCCACCACGCGGCAGTCCACCTTGATCACCTGCGTGCCGCCCAGGCGCTCGATCTCGCCCTCCTGCAGCACGCGCAAGAGCTTGGCCTGCACCGACGGCGAGAGCTCGCCGATCTCGTCGAGGAAGAGCGTGCCGCCGTTCGCGCGCTCGACCCGGCCCTCCTTGCGCGCGACCGCTCCGGTGAACGCGCCGCGCTCGTGGCCGAAGAGCTCGGCCTCCAGGATCGTCTCCGGGATCGCCGCGCAGTTGATCGCCACGAACGGCCCCGACGCGCGCTGCGAGTGCTCGTGCACCGCGCGCGCGAACAGCTCCTTGCCCGTGCCCGACTCGCCCAAGAGCAGCACCGTGGCCGCGCTGGGAGCGGCTTGGCGCACCATCTCCATCGTCGCGCGCAGGGCCGGCGCGTTGCCCACGATCGACGCCGCCGTGCCCGCGAGCCGCGCCTTGAGCTGCTTGTTCTCCTGCACGAGCCGCCGCTTCTCCAGCGCCTGTGCCACGCTCTTCATCACCGCGTGCCGCCTGAGCGGCTTGGTGAGGAAGTCGTACGCGCCGTCCTTCATCGCCAGCACCGCCGCCTCCACCGTGCCGTACGCGGTCATCAGCACCACCTCGGCCTCGGGCGCCACCGCGCGCACGGCACGGAGCAGCTCCTGCCCGCTCATGCCCGGCATCATCAGGTCCGTCAGCACGACGTCCACGGGCTCCTTGCGGAGCTGCTCCAACGCCAGCGCCCCCGAGCCCGCGAGCAGCACGCGATAGCCCTCGCGCGCGAAGATGCGCTCGAGCGAATCCAGGTTGGCCGGCTCGTCGTCGACGAGCAGGAGCGTGCCGCGCGCTGGCGCTTCGGTGTCCAAGGAGATCCTTACAAGTCGACCCGCAGGCCCAACAACACCAGCGGCGTGAAGATCGTTCCCGATGGCCCGTGGACGCCCTCGAAGGAGGCCGCGAGCAGCCAGCTCATGGGACCGCCGAGCCAGCCGTGGAGCTGCACGCCGCCGCCGCCGCCCAGGGCCAGCCCGCCGTCGATGGGCGCGAGGCGTCCGCGCAGGAGCGCGTCGAGGAAGAAGCGCCGGTGGCTGTCCTCTGAGTCCTCGGAGGCCGACGCGAACAGCGTCCACGAGGCCTGCCCGACGAGCCCCGGCTTGCGCGCCACCGCCACGCCCGCCGAGAGCACGAGGCCATCGCCGTCGAAGCGCAGCGCCCGGACGCCGAAGCGCAGCTCGCCGCCCGCGGTCTTCCCCGAGGGGTCGTACACGAGGCTCCCGTCCAGCAGCAGGAGCGGCGCGGTCTTGAGCAGGACCGGCGCCGTCTGGCTGGCCACAGGCGCGGGCGTCGTGTGCGCAGGTCCGGGTTGGGGCGGAGGCGGCGTGTGCGCCGGAGCGGGCGTCGCGTGCGTCGGAGCGGGCGTCGCGTGCGTCGGAGCGGGCGTCGCGTGCGTCGGAGC
>JAFEBC010000687.1 GCA_018266095.1 Deltaproteobacteria bacterium | reverse complement strand
TCAAGGTCGAACACACACCCGCCGACCTGAACACGCGGGTGGGACAAAAGAGGAGCTTTGATGACCGTGACTTCCCTGGACGCAGATCTGTCGCTCGCGACGCCCATCGACCTCACGAATGATTTCAGTGACCTGTCCGACCCGGCTGAACCGATCGACGCTCGCTCGGCGCACGCGATGGAGCGGCTGGCGCGCTTGGAGGCGACCGATGTCGACTCGCTGCGCGCGGTGAGCAGCGAGATCGCCAAGGAGCTGGCGAGGTTCTCGGCCACGCTCGATCAGAAGCAGGCCTCGGCGGTGCTGCGGATCGCGGCGAGCTTCCAGCGTGTCTCTCGTGCGGGCTCGCTCGACGAGGTGGAACCGATGGCCGTGGGTTACGCGCACGCTGCTGGTCACGCGCAGTCCGTGGCCGCGGACGGGTAGGCGCCAGGCGCCGGCGACGCCCCAAAAAAGCTACGACCTCGGCCCCTCCGAAGAGGACGCCGAGGTCGTCGAGAGCGGGGTTGGTTCGAGACGGGTCCTACGCTTCGCCCTTGTGTGTGCGCTCGCGGGCGAGGTCGTCGGTGATGAGCTCGATGAGCTCGGTCGAGAGGGCGAGGAGCTGCTTGGGCGTGTAGCCGTTCTCGCGGAGCTCCTTGTAGAAGCTGCGGGCGAGGATGCGCGCGCCGGCGTTCCGATCCAGGCCGAGGGGCGCGTTGGTGGAGGTGCGGGTCGCTTCGGGCGCTGCGTCGTGGAGGTCGGACACGCGGGGAGCCCCCTGGCTCGATGGATGGAGAGCGGTCGGATGGTGCACGGCGCGTTGCTGTGCAATTCGCTGGCCGGGCGCGCTCATTCTGAGAATCCCTGTGATTTCGATGTGTTGACAGAATGTCGCAGGCGCGGGACCGCGAAGATCCCCACGCAGTTGCCCGTAGTTTCGCGGGGAGTGCGCAGGGAGTTTCGCACCGCGCCGCGTCGAAGTGGCCGATTGGTCAGGATATTTTCGGAAGCCGACGCGGCAACAGAGGCCTGCCGATGGCGCGCGAGCGAGCCTTCGAGTATGCACGCGGGCATGAAGCTGAAGGTGCGCCATGCCGGAGGCGAGCTCGAGGTGCCGAGCCAGAAAGAGCTCACGCACCTGTGGCAGCTCGGGTTCATCCACGAGGACGATCTGGTGCTGCGCGAGGGGTCCGACACCTGGACCAAGGCGAAGGACCTGCCTTGGATGCGGGGGACCATCGCGACCGACAAGCGCGAGAACAAGATGTTCTGGTTCGTGGTGGCGTTCATGGTGGTGAGCCTGGGCTTCGTGCTGTTCGCGCGCGGGAAGACGCGGCTCATCGCGGACCGCGTGGTGTCGCCGCCCGGGTCGACGCAGGCGAAGTCCACGCCACAGGGGCGCGCGCAGCCCGGGACGCCGGCTCCTCCGGCGGGTCAGAAGTAGATGGCGACCTGCGTGTACGAGGGCAAGACCTGTCAGGTGCGCATCGAGCGCGACCTCACGTCGAACTGGGCCATCAGCGTCCTGTCAGGCGAGGTGGACGAGCTGTCGATCACGCGGCGGGCGGCGGCGCCGCTGGTGATCAAGGTGTTCGCGAAGACGCGCTGGGCCGCGCTGGACATGGGCTTGCGCTCGCTGAAGGAGCAGGGGCGGATCGCGTCGTATGAGATCGAGCCGCGGCCGGAGGCGGAGCTGAAGGCGATCGAGGCGGAGCAGGCGCGCATCGGGGCCAAAAAGCCCGCGGGGTAGCGCGGCCTGGAAGGCGAGGGACGCGCAATGTCCCGGGTTCCACGCATTGAAATTCAGAGTAGGATTTCGGGCATGACCCTCCCCTTCCGCCCCCTGGCCGTCTGTGCGCTGCTCGCGCTCACCCTGTCCGCCCTGCCCGCCCGCGCCGACGAAGAGCCGAAGTGGGAGCGCAAGGAGTTCGAGTGCAAGCGGCCGGAGAAGGGGTGCCGCATCCCCACCTGCTGCGAGTACGGCTTCGGCGTGTGGACGCGCGAGAAGGAGGGCACGTCGGTGAAGGAGGTGAAGGCCGTGGGCGAGGTCGACGCGTCGCCGGAGACGGTGTTCAACTTCGTGACGAACTACGAGAACCAGAAGGGCAACCTGCCCTACGTGACGGACCAGAAGGTGTTCTCGCGCACGGACACGGAGGTGGTGTTCTGGACGACGGCGGACTTCCCGCTGGTGTCGGCGCGCGACTGGGTGCTCAAGAGCACGTTCAAGAAGAACTTCGACGGCGGGAAGTACCAGGCGTCGTGGGCGCCGATCGACCTGAAGGAGGCGCCGGCGCCGAAGGACGGGATCGTGCGGCTGAAGATCAACGAGGGCTCGTGGACCTTGGAGCCGCTCGACGGCGGGAAGCGCACGAAGGCGACGTACTACCTGTTCACGGATCCGGGCGGGTCGATCCCGGGGTTCATCGCCAACAAGGCGAACACGCAGGCGCTGCCGGACCTGTTCGAGGCGGTGCGGTCGCACTGCGAGAAGAAGAAGGAGTAGAGCGCATCTCCGCAGCCGGCGTCGGGGACCGCCGCTGTAGCCTCACTCTCCCAAGAGGACGACGTGCGGGCTGTCGGCGTCGGCGTCGGCGGTCTGCACGGCGTGGCCTGGGAGCTGGTAGCGCACGTGGACCTTGGCGTTCGCGGGCGCGTTGACGAGGAGCGGCGTGACGCCGGCGGCGCAGCCCTCGGGATCCCAGAGCGCGATGACGGGCGCGCCGATGGGCGAGGTGAGCAGGTTCAGCTCGACGGTGGGGCCGCGGCGGTGCGCGGCGGCCTTGGGGCAGGCGAACGCGACCTGCGCGGGCTCGTCGCTGGCGGCCGCGAGGTGTGCGGGCGGCTTGGGCCCGTGCTCGTCGAGGAAGAGCTTGGCGGCGAGGCTGATGATGGCGAGGGACGCCGCGACGGCGATGAGCTTCGGCAGCGGGGACTTCTTGGGCGCAGGGGCGTCGGGCTCGGGGGCGGGCGCCGCGGGGCGCGGCTGGGCAAGCTCGAGGGGCGCGTCGGGCTCGCGTCGAGAGGGAGTGGCGGGCTCGGCCCCAGGCGAGTCGGACCCGGGCGACTCGGACCGCGGCGCGTCGAACCCCGGCGAGTCGAACCGCGGCGAGTCGGGCGCGCTCTCGGAGGACATGCGCGACTCGTCGAGCTCGAGCGGATCCTCCTGGGGGTTGGCGAGCGGGCGCGCGGGCGTCGTGAGCACCGCGGGGATCTCGACCTCGAAGCTCGGGTCGGTGACGGCGGGCCGGGACACGGGCGTCTGGCGCAGACCCAAAGCGCCGCGCCGCGCGCTCGACGGCGACTCGAACATCTCGCTGCCCGGGAGCGGCTCGTCCTCGGCGCCGCTGCCGAACTTGGGCAGGTTCGACGGGGGCGCGAGCCGCTGCACCTTGGGCGACGAGTTGATGGTGCGCGCGGACGGATCGGTCTCGATCTCGAACGCGGGCGGCGGCTCTTCGTCGGCCTCCTTCAGGCCCTCGGCGAGCGCGTCGTGCAGCTCGCGCATCGACTGGTAGCGGTCCTCGCGCTCCTTGGCGAGGCAGCGCAGGATGATGCGCTCGGCCACCTGCGGCATCCCCGGCACGAGCGAGCGCGGCCGCGGCGGCGCCTCGGTGAGGTGCGCCATCATCACCTTCACGTGCGTGGGCTCGGTGAACGGCAGGCGCCCGCAGAGCATCTGGAAGAGCACCACGCCGAGCGAGTAGATGTCGCTGCGCCCGTCGAGCTTGTCCTGCGCGCCCTCGGCCTGCTCCGGCGACATGTACGCGGGCGTGCCCATCACCACGCCGGCCGCGGTCTTCACGTTGCTCGAGATCTCGCCCGCGAGCTTGGCGATGCCGAAGTCGACGAGCTTCACCACCGCGGGCTGGCCGGGCTCCTCGACGAGGAAGATGTTGTCGGGCTTCACGTCGCGGTGGATGATCTGCCGGTCGTGCGCGGCCTGCAGCGCGTCGGTGGCCTGCAGCAGGATGGGCACCGCGTCGGAGAACGACATGCGCTGGTCGCCCGTGAGCAGCGCCTGCAGCGGCCGGCCCGTGAGCAGCTCCATCACCAAGAAGTAGCGGCCCTCGCTCCTGGACATGTCCAGGATCTTCACGAGGTTCTTGTGCCCGATGAGGTTGACCGCGCGCGCCTCGTTGAAGAAGCGCTCGACGAGCAGCGTGTTGTTCGCGACCTCGGGGTTCAGGACCTTGATGGCGACGCGCGCGCCGATGACGGGGTGCAGGCCCTCGTACACCATGCCCATGCCGCCGGCGCCGAGCAGCTTGACGATGCGGTACGAGCCGAAGGTGAGGCCGACCAGCGACTCGGGCGTGGGCAGGGACGGCTGCGATGGAAAGGGCGGCAGCGGCACGTCGGACATTGCGAACTCCTGGACTCACACCCTGCGCTACGACTCCCAGCTCAGCCACTCCTCACCGAGCGCGGCCTCCTCGGTGTCCTCCTTCTTCCAGCGGCCCTTCCACTCGATGACCTCCCAGCCGCGGCGCGTGGCCTCGGCGCGGAAGGCGGGCTTGGGGTTCACCACGACGGGGTGGCCGACCTCCTCGAAGAGCGGCGTGTCGGCGACGCTGTCGCTGTAGAGGTAGCAGCTCCCGGGCTCGATGCCGTGGCGCGCGAGGATCTCCTTCACGCGGTCGCGCTTGCCCTCCTTGAAGACGAGGGGCTGCAAGAGCTCGTCGCTGGAGAGGCCGTCCTTGATGGCGGCGCGGGTGCCGATGGCCTCGTGCGCGCGCAGGAACTTGCCGCACTCGTCGATGATGAACTGCGGCGAGCCGCTGGCGACGACGACGAGGTGTCCCATGAGCAGGTGCTTGCGCACGGCGCGCAGGCCGCCCTGGGTGACGCGCTTCTTGATGTGCTTCTCGAAGCAGCGCGAGGCCAGTTCGCGCAGGCGATCCGCGCGGATGCCCTGCTGGCAGCGGCTGCCGAGGGCCACCATGTCGGGCTCGCCCAGGCGCTTGCGCGCGTAGTCGTAGAGCGTGCGCGGGACCACGCTGCGCTGCGCCGGGAGCATCTCGCGGTTGGAGTAGAGGTACCAGGTGAAGATCGTGCCCGCGTTGCCGTCCAAGAGCGAATCATCGATGTCGAAGATGGCGGCGGTGCGCTGGAAAGGCTGCATGATCTCCAGAGTGCCGCGAACGTTGCGCTGACGCAAACAACTGCGACTTGCCTTGAAGTGCCGATGACGTTAGCAATTCTCCACACCTCGCTCCAGGAGATGGCCATGAAGAAGCTCATCGCGTTCGGGTTCGCGGCACTGCTCTCGACGGCGGCGCTCGCTGGCGAGAAGACCGAGACGCTCAAGGTCAAGGGCTGGCACTGCGGGGGGTGCTCGGCGCGGACCGAGTCGGCGCTCAAGGACGTCAAGGGCGTGACCAAGGTGGCGGCGGACAAGAACAAGAAGGAAGTGGTCGTGACCTACGACGACGCGCAAGCCAAGCACGAGGACCTGGAGAAGGCCATCGCGGACTCGGGGTTCACGGTCGAGAAGTAGGCAGCGCGAAGTCGGGAACGTCCCGGGCGCGAGCTCGATCGCGTCCGGCTCAGGGCTTCAGTCGCAGCGCCCGCCGTGCGTTCTCGGTGGTGGCGCGCGCGATCTCCTCGACAGGCAGGCCTTTGACCTCGGCGAGGCGCTGGGCCGTGAGCGCGACCAGCGCGGGCTCGTTGCGCTTGCCGCGGTGCGGGAGCGGCGCGAGGTAGGGCGAGTCGGTCTCGATGAGGATGCGGTCGAGCGGCACGAGCCTGGCGGCCTCGCGGACCTGCTCGGCGTTCTTGAAGGTGACGACGCCGCTGAAGGAGATGGAGAGGCCGAGGTCCAGGTAGCTGCGCGCCGCAGCGGGATCGCTGGTGAAGCAGTGGATGACGCCGCCGTCGGGGCCGAGATGTTCGCGGAGGAGCTCGACGGTGTGCGCGTCGGCCTCGCGGGTGTGGATGACGACGGGCTTGTGCAGCGCCTTGGCGAGCGCGAGCTGGCGCACGAAGGCGTCGCGCTGCTGATCGCGGGGCGAGTGATCGTAGTGGTAGTCGAGGCCGCACTCGCCCACGGCCACGAGGTCCGGCTGGGCGCAGAGGGTGGCCAGCGCGTCCCAGTCGGCCTGCGTGGGCTCGCGCGCGTCGTGCGGGTGGATGCCGGCGGTGGCCGAGAAGAAGCCGCGATCGGTGCGCGCGAGGGCCAGCGTGGCGCGCGCCTCGTCGAGGCCGTGGATGCCCGGCTCGGTGGGCGTGGCCCACTGGCCGATGAGCACGACGTGGACGAGGTCTGCAGCGCGGGCGCGATCGATCACGCTCTGGCGGTCGTCGCCGTAGCGGTTCAGATCAAGGTGCGCGTGCGAGTCGATGAGCGGCATCGGCGGCTCCGCGCTACGTCGAGGAAGGAGGAGGTCCAGCAGTCGCGGACGATGCGGCGTCCGGCTTCGCCGCGTCGGCCCTCGCCGAATCTGCGGCAGCGAGCGCGTCCGCCTCGGCCTTCTTGATAGCATCCGCCACCGCGAGCTCGTGCAGCGACTCGCGCGCGGTCTCGGCCAGCTCCTCGTCGTCGCTCTTGGCCAGCGTCTCCAGCGCGGCGCGGCACTCGGGCGTGCCCAACTCGGCCAGGCCCTCGGCGGCGTCCAGGCGCAGGTCGGGCTGCTTGGGATCCTGCGCGATCGCGAGCAGCCTGGCCTCGATGCCCGGGGCCTTGAGCCGCGCCAGCGCCTTGAGCGCAGCGCCGTTGCAGAGGTCGTCGGGGTCGTCGCTGATCTGCGTGAGCGCGTCGATGGCCTCGGTCACGCCCAAGAGGCCCGCCCACTCGACCGCGTTGGGCCGATCGTCGCCGTACGCAGACGCGAGGCGCTCGAGCAGGTACGGCTTGCCCGACGCATCCCCGAGCCGCACCAGCGCCGCCGCGCAGGCAGTGCGATCGAGATCGCCGATGCGCTCGTCGTCGAACTGCTCCTTCACCGCGGGCGCCGCCGAGGCATCGCCCAGCGCCATCAATGCCGACAAGGCCTCGTGCCGCCGGTGCTGCTCGCCGATGGCCGTGGTCAGCTCCTTGAGGCAGCTCGGATCCTTGAGGTCCGCGAGCGCCACCGCGGCCGCGAAGCGCATGGCCTCCTCCTGGTGCCCGAGCACGGCCCGAAGCTGCGCGCGCGCGACGTCACCCGGCAGGCGCGCCACGGCCCACACGGCGCTGGTGCGCACCTGCGACACCGGATCCGCCAGGAGCGCGAGCGTGGCCGAGGTGTGCTTCTCGAGGTTCTCCCGCTTGCGAAACTGCCGCACGCACGCGAGCGCGATCATGCGCACCTGCGGCTCGCTGTCCTCGAAGAGCGCCGGCAGCCGCGCCACCATCACCTCGGCCGCGTCGTTGTCCCCCGCGCGCCAGCGATCGAGCAGCGCCCGCCCCGCATCGACGCGCGCGGCGCCGTTCGAGGAGTCGAGATCCGCGGCCAGCTCGGCCCGCTCAGCCGCAGGATCGGCTTTGGCCTCCTCGGCCTCGGCGGCTGCCTTCGCCTCGTCCTTCGCTTCGTCGTTCTGCTGCGCCTTGCCGCCGCCAAAGAGCTTGCTGAAGAGCCCCATCACTTCACCCGCGATCCGGGCGCGACCTCACCCGGCAGCTCGACCACCGTCAACCCGCGCGCCCCGCCGGTCGCGGCGAGGATCATCCCGTGCGATTCGATGCCGCGCAGCTTCTTCTTGCCCAGGTTCGCCACCACCGCGACCGTCTTGCCGACCAACTCCTCCGGTGTGTACGCGAGCGCGATGCCGGACACGATGGTGCGCGGCGCGCCCTCGCCGAGGTCGACGGTGAGCTGCAGGAGCTTGTCGGCCTTGGGGACCTTGGTGGCGGCGACGACCTTGCCGGCGCGGAGGTCGACGACCTCGAACTGCTCGAAGCCGATCTCGGC
>JAFEBC010000686.1 GCA_018266095.1 Deltaproteobacteria bacterium | reverse complement strand
GAGCGCCCGTGCCCCTCGACCTCCGTCACGGCCGAGGTCTGCGGCCCCGTGATCGCCAGCAGCGGCCCGCGCCAGCGGTTGATGTAGATGCCGTCGGGCTCGGTGTGCGCGCTGTGGAACTCGGTGTCGATGCCCAGCGCCGCCCCGCGACCCAGCTCCGCAGTGAGGAGATCGCGGTTCATGCGCAACACCGAAGCGAGCTCTTCAGAGATGGACTCGTCATCCGGCGTGACGCGCTTGAGCGACGACACCGTGGCCGACGCCAGCTCATTGGTGCGCGAGCGGATCTCCGCCTCCACCGACCGCCGCGCGACAGAGAGGCCCAACCCGAACGACACCAGCACGGTCCCCGAGAACACGAGCACGAAGATCGCGAGCAGCTTGATCGCCAGTGAATTCAAGCGCAGCGGGCTCGCCAAGACTTGAGGACCTCCGTGCGCCGAGTGTACTTCAAACGCGCGTTGCTGAGCCCTCAACCCAAAGTGCATTCACAGGAAGGAAAGAAGGAAGGGATTCTGGCCTGGGGCTTCGAGTACGTCGAGGCCTTCTACAATCGCGTCCTCTTGCACTCGGCCAACGGCTATCGGAGCCCGATGGTGTATGGGGACCAAGCGGCTGAACCGTGTCCACTGAAACGGGGCAAGGCCAACTAGAGCTTCATCCCTCTGATTTTTTTCCTTCCATCCTTCCTGTGAAGCTCTTGCTTGTTTGGCCTTTCTTGCCCCGAAGCACAGACGCCCGCGGCCCCTCGGAGGGTGGCCACGGGCGCGTGTGATCGCGTCGATGTCCGGCGATGCCTTACGAGCGCGTCGTCGTCTGCTGCGCGGCCGGAGCCGGGGCCGCCGTGGGCTGCTGCGCCGGAAGCTGCTGGGCGGTCGCCTCAGGCTGCTTCTCGTCGTCGCCTGCCAGGCCCTTCTTCAGGCCGCGGATCGCCTCGCCCAGGGACTTGCCGAGCGTCGGCAGCTTGCTCGGTCCGAAGAACAGGAGCGCGAGGAACATGATGACCAGAACTTCAGGGAATCCGAGCCGCATGATGTGCAACCTCCGAAAAGCTCCCCAGAAAGAAGACGGCGGGGACCCGCGTTGGAGCCCCCGCCGTCCGACGTCCGGCTGCGCGCCTACGCCCAGAGAGCGGCGAAGGCGGTGCGCAAATCAGAGCGTCTATACGCATCCGACATGTCACCACCTCCTTTCGCCAACGTCCGCACCATAACTGAGTCGCGCGAAAACCGCCAATCGGGCGATCGGCTGCGGCACACCACCACAGGGTCATCCCAAAAAACCGAAGGCCCCTGCCCGCTTGCGCGAACCAGGGGCCTTGCGGTGCGGCTGCTCCAGCGCGAGGCCGGAGCGTCCACGGACCTCGTTAGTGCAGGGTCACCGTCTGGACGGCGAAGCTCGACAGGTTCGAGCCGATCGCGTCCAGCGTGATGTCGTTGAAGCCCGTGAGCTTGGTGTAGCTCTCGTTGACATCGAACGTGGTGATGCCCGTGAGCCGGCCCGACGCGCCCGACGGCTGCGTGCCGTCCTGCGGCACCGCGTCAGCCGACGGATCGATGAGCCCGCCGCCGAGCTGCGACGGATCCGGCAGCACGATGGTGCGCGCCGAGCCGCCGTTGCCGATGGGCGCCATCCAGACGTTCCAGTTCTGGCGGGCCGCGTTCTCGATCTCGAAGCGGTAGATCTGCGTCGTCGGCTCCGCGTCAGACGAGAGGACGAGCGTGCGCGTGCCCTTGGTGTAGGTCACGTTCGAGTCGCTCGGCAGCTTGGGGAACGCCTGCGTGTACGTCAGCGGCGTGGCCGGCTGCGTGTCCTTGGTGAACGGGATCGTGTCGTCCAGGCGCACGATGCCCGAGACCTCGATGCCGCCGTTGGTCGAGCCCGAGGTCAGCGAGGAGAAGTTCAGCGCCAACAGCACGGTGCCGTACTTATAGCCCTCGAGGCCGTGGTTGCGCGACGCGATGTTGAACGGGATCTTGCTGGTCGCGCAGGCCGTGGAGGTCGGCGCGCCGCAGGTCGGGTCCACCGTCTTGGCGGTGTTGTTGCCGTTCGAATCCTTGGCGGCGAGACCGGCCGAGAACCCGAGCGGCACGAAGCCCATCGGGTACGCGGACGCGCCCGAGAGCGCCACCACGCCATCGACGTACTTGCCGCCCACGGTGGGCAGGTCCGGCACGCTGGCGATGGCGCGCAGGCGCAGCGGCGTGTCGAGCGGCACGTGGACCGTGTTGAAGGTCGGCGTGCCACCCTCGGCGACATTGGCCGGCGCCTCGGCGCCCACGATCGACCCGGCCTGCAGGTCGTTCAGGAGCGGGAGGAGCTGCGGCAACAGGCCGCCGACGTCGACGTTCGAGGTGCCGCCGTTGAGCAGCGGGCCCACCGCGGAGATGACCTTGTCGAACTCGATGTTGCCGCCGATGCCCCAGAGCGCGCGCTTGCCCGGCTCCGAGTAGATCTTGAGCGAGCCGGTGCCGAACAGGTCATCGCCCAGGCCGATGACGAGGCCGCTGGGGAGCTGCACGGTGTTCGAGCCACCGATGTTGATGGTGACCGACCGCAGCGGCCCGAGGAGCGTGTCGAGCGAGAAGTCGAGCACGCTGCCCGGGATGCCCGAACCGAAGAAGGCCAGGTGCAGGATCTCGCCCACCTTGCTCAGGTTGGCGAAGTCCGCCGAGGTCATCGTGCTCTGGAAGCCCGAGCGACGCGCGAGCTTGATGTACGGCGGCAGCGGCACGAGCAGGTTGCCCGTGCCCGCGTTGATGCCGATGAACGAGGTGTAGTTGTAGTCGGCCGCGAACACGTGCACGTCGTGCTGGCCGACGGCCGCGGGGAAGCTGGCGATGCCCGAGGCGTCGGTGGTGGCCGCCGTCGAGGTGGCCGAATCGAGCACCACCTTGGCGCCCGCGATGGGGTTCTTGGTGTGCTGGTCGACCACCACGACCGAGATGCCGGCCGAGACCGCGCCGTACACCTTGACCGTGCTGGTGCAGGTGATGCTCGAGGCGACCGTCGCGGTGACCGTGGCGCTCCCCGCCGTCGCGCCCGTGACCACGCCGAAGCTGTCGACGGCCGCGTTGCTGGTCGACGACCAGGTGACGCCCGTCTGCACGATGTTGCCGGCCTTGTCCGAGACGAGCGCCGCGAGCTGCACCTTGCCGCCGACCTGCACGAACGCAGGCGCCGGCGTCACCACGCAGGACTGGATGTCGTTGTTGGCCGGGGGCGCCACGCAGTTGCCGCCGCTGCAGATCTGGGCGCTGGTGCAGTCAGAGTTGCCGCCGCAGCCCGGGGCCACGCAGATGGTGTCCTCGCACACCTGACCATTGGTGCAGTCATTCGAGGTGTTGCAGGTCGGCACGCAGGTGCCGTTCTGGGTCGTGGTGGCGCCGACGCACACGTGCGCAGTGGCGCAGTCGCGCGAGGTCTTGCAGCCGGTGCCGGCGTCCTCGTTGGACGTGTCGGTCGAGCCGCCGCAGGCAACGAGCGCAACGGTACAGAACAGCAGAGCAGCTTGGGAAAGCCTCATCGTCAACGTCCCCTTCCTTGGGGTAGGTGGTCGTGTGCGGGGCGCAGTGTCCGCGATTTCCGAGTCGGGTCAAGACGTATGTTCATGCCGCAGTGCGTTGAAATTCCAGGGAAAGCGCCCCCAAGGCGGACCCTCAGTGGAGGGGGTCGGGCACATCGGTCAACTGACCGATGAGAGGCGTGCGCATCGCTGCCGGGGAACGTCGCCCTTCGGGCTTCGCGGACGGTCCTCGGGTACGATCGGATTCCGATGAACTCGAACGATATCGTCAGGGTT
>JAFEBC010000685.1 GCA_018266095.1 Deltaproteobacteria bacterium | reverse complement strand
GGCGCCGTCCTCGGCGCTCTTCGCGACGGCCATCGATCCGCTCACGGGGAACCCGGTCCTCGCGGTGTACGACAACGTGAACAACAACGGCCAGGTGCTGGTCTACAAGTGCACCTCCAACTGCAACGGGCCGGCCCCGGCGACGTGGCAGCAGATCGGCAGCGCGGTGGACACGAACCTGGGCATCCTGACCTGGAACGACGCGGAGGATCCGCGTCCGGTCTCGGTGGCCGTGGACTCCAGCGGGACGATCTGGGTGGCCTACCAGTCGACGACTGCGCCCACCTCGGGGATGCCGCCCTGCAGCGCCATCCTCGCCAACAACCTCGGGCCCTCTGGCTCGTGGAGCGCGATCTCCGCTGACGCGGCCGCCTTTGCAGGGGTCTTCGGGGGTTCACCGCCGGCGTACAACTGCACGGCGGACGGCGCGGAGGGCTCGAACGTGCGCGATCAGGGGCGCTGGATCAGCGTCACGGTGGGCCCGACGTTCGGTCCCGAGATCGCGTTCGGTGGTTCGACGGGAGACGGCACTTCGCGAGTGTTCGCGCAGCCCTGTACGTCCAACTGCAGCGGGCAGCCGGCCTCGACGATGACCTTCTTCGCCAACGGGGCACGTGACGCCGACTCCTTCACCGAACACGTGGGCCGCTGGGTGTCGATGTCGGCCTTCGACGGCAACCAGTCGCGCCTGCTCTATCAGCACAGCTCGCTGCTCCGGTACTCGGAGTTCGTCTACGGCCTGTCGAGCTCCGGCGCGGCGGTGGGCGCCTTCCCCGCCTACGCGTCGATGGCGCACGACGGAACCAGCACCGCGATCGCCTACTACGACACCAACGCGTCCAAGGCGCAGCTCTCGACCTGCACCACCGCGAGCTGCTCGAGCTTCACGGGACGCCTCGTCGACATCAGCGGAGACGACACCGGCCGCTATGCCTCCGTCGCCATCGGTCAGGGCCAGAGCACGGCCGTGATCTCCTACTACGACGTGCAGACCGACCTGTTGATGCTCGCGAGCACGCCCGTGTCGAGCCTGACGACGCCGACCAGCATCCCGATCGCGTACGGCGCGACGGGCTCGTCCATCTCGGCCACAGGCGCGGGCAACGCTCGCCTCATCTACACGACCAACAACGGCACGCAGTTCAAGTCGTTCGCCCAGTAGCCGAGGCCCTCGATGACCCGGCAGGAATGCGCAGACACGCCGATCGACGTTCGCGGGACACGTGTGTCCAGCGGGCGGCCGAGATTCGCGGGCCTCGCGGGCCCGGTGGCGGTGGCGATCTCGCTCCTGGTCGCGGCGTGTCACTCGACGCCGGCGCTGCCCATCGCGGTGGCGTCGGTGCCGGGCCTCACGCCCTCGAACTCGGACGGCGGCGCGAGCGACTACACCGTCAACACCGGCGCGCAGGTGCTGCTCGACAGCACGGGCAGCAACAGCCAGGATCCGCTGAACCCGAAGATCACGTACGCGTGGACGTTCCCCAAGCTGCCGGCGGGGAGCCACGCGGCGTTCGATCGGCCGGATGCGCCGGCGCCGCGGTTCACGGCGGACGTGTCGGGCGCGTACGTGGTGCAGCTCGTGGTGCGCACAGACGTGTTCGTCAGCGATCCGGCGCAGCTCACCATCACGGCGAGGCCGTGCGGGCGGAACGCGCCGACGGTGGGCACGATCGTGGCCACGAACAACTCGCCGGGCGTGGGCGTGGCGGTGCGCTTCTCGGCGCCGAACCTGGCCGACGCCGACAACGCGGCGGAGTGCGGCGGCGCGCAGACGTTCACGCACGCGTGGAGCGTCTTCAGCCAGCCCGCGGGCAGCACGGCCAAGCTGAACCTGCCGCAGGGCCTGACGCCGACGCTCATGCCGGATGTGCAGGGCGACTACGTCATCCAGCTCGTGGTCACCGACTCGACGGGCCTGTCGTCGGCGCCCGCGCAGCTCTCGATCACCGCGGGCGCGTGCGGCGGCAATCCGCCGGTGATCAGCGCGCTCATCGCCAGCAACGTGCAGCCCGGCATCGGCACGGTCGAGACGATGACGGCGACGGTGACGGACGTCGACAACAACACGACCTGCAACCTGAACCAGACCTTCCGCTACCACTGGGCGATCGTGGCGCAGCCGCGCGGGAGCACGGCGCAGCTCAATGATCCCACCATCGAGAACCCGAGCTTCTCGCCCGACGTGGGCGGCACGTACACGGTGCGCCTGACGGTGGTCGACTCCACCGAGCGCTCGAGCGCGGCCAAGGACCTGGACATCCAGGCCTCGGGCTGTGGCGGCGCGGCCCCGCAGCCGGCGATCGTGGTGCCGGCGAGCGCGTCGATCGGCCAGCCGGTGCTCTTGAGCTCGACGGTGACCGACACGGACATCACCGAGTGCTCGCTGTCGCAGAGCTTCGACTACTTCTGGGCGCTGCGCGGCCTGCCGCCCGGGAGCCAGGCCACGCTGAACAATCCGAACTCGGTGTCGCCGTCGTTCACCCCGGACTTCACGGGGACCTACATCGTCGAGCTGCACGTGATCGACTCGGGCGGCGTCGAGAGCGTCACCGTGTCGGCGCGCGTGAACGTGACCACCTGCGGCGGCAGCTCGCCCTCGATCGACGCGCTCACGGCCTCGCCCACGCTGCCCAACTCGGGCCAGCAGGTGCGCATCACGCCCACCATCTCGGACGGCGACAGCGCCTGCGCCGACTTCGATCCGGCGCGCACGTACGACTGGACCCTGGTGAGCCGCCCCGCTGGCAGCGGCGCGTTCATCCGCGATCCGTCGGCCTCGGTGGCGGTGTTCGGCGCGGACGTGCCGGGCACGTACCAGGTGGGCCTCTTGGTGAAGAACGCCTCGGGGCACTCGAGCGACCTGTCGATCCTCAACGTGGTGGTCGGCGCCTGCGGCTTCGCGGCGCCCTCGCTCTCCAACGCGCTCACCTCGAACGCGTCGCCTTCGCCGGGCACGGCGGTCACGCTCTCGGTGGACGTGGCCGACGCGGACCAGGACCCGCCCTGCTCGCAGTCCCAGTCGTTCAGCTTGCGCTGGACGCAGCTCGCGCGGCCTCCGGGGTCGAACGCGGTGCTCTCGAATCCGGCGGCGGCGCGGCCGCAGTTCACGCCGGACAAGCCGGGCGGCTACCAGTTCTCGGTGGTCGCGACCGACCAGTCGGGCCTGCACTCGGACCCGGCGTTCGTGACCCTGACAGCGACGAACTGCGGAACGAGCGCCCCCACGGTCGACGCGACGCCCGCGCTCTTCACCACGCAGCCGGGGACCGCCGTGCAGCTCGCCGCGCAGCCGTCCGACAGCGACGTGGCCTGCGGGATCACGCAGACGTTCACGTACGCCTGGGCCGTGGTGGCCAAGCCGGACGGCTCGAGCCCGCTCTTGTCGGATCCGGGCAGCGCCGCGCCGCAGTTCACGCCGGACGCGCCCGGTGAGTACTCGCTGCAGGTCATCGCCACGGACTCGAGCGGCCTCGCCTCCGCCCCGGCGTATGTGCGCATCGTGGCGACGGGCTGCACGCAGCTCCCGCCGAGCGTCGGCTCGATCTCGGTGGCGGCGGGCGCGCTCGGCTCGACCTCGATCTTCACCGCCAACAACGTCTCCAACCTGAACTGCTCGGCGGGCGCTGCGGCGCTGCGCTACCAGTGGACGCTCACGCAGCGGCCCATCGGCTCGAACGCCGCGCTGGCCACGCCCACCGCCACCAGCACCACGCTGGTCTCGGACGTGTCGGGCGCGTACCAGGTGTCCCTGGTGGTGACCAACGGCGCGGGGCTCTCGTCGTCGCCCGCGTTCGGCACGCTGAACATCGCCTCCTGCGGCAGCTCGCAGTTCTCGTGGGATCCGACCACGCCCATCGTCACCACGGCCACCGAGCCGGACGGCAGCCCCATCGTGGGCCAGCCGCACGTGGGCTCGACCATCGGCCTCGCGGCGCAGTTCACCGACGCGAACCCGACCTGCTCCGCGCTGCCGGTCGCGCCGTTCACGTACCGCTGGTCGCTCGTGTCGCGGCCGTCGGGCTCGTCGGTCTCGCTCTCGTCCACCTCGGACGCGGCGCCCGCGCTGGTGCCGGACGCGCCGGGCCTCTACCAGCTCGCGGTCACCGTGTCGGACGCGCTCGGCACCATCTCGCCCGTGCGCACGCTGACCATCAGCACGGATTCGTGCGGGTTCATCGCGCCCACCGCGCAGCTCTCCCCCTCGGCCAGCACCATCAACCAGCGCGCGAGCGTGGACCTGTCGGCCAGCGCCAGCACCGACGACTCGGCCTGCCCTGCCCGGCTGCGCGCCGGCGCCATCTCGCAGTTCGCGTGGAGCGTGGCCCAGGCGCCCAACGGCGCGGGCACCGTGCTCACGGCGACGCAGGGCACGAGCAGCACCTGCAGCGCGGCGGTCGCGCGCCACTACGTGATCGCGATGACGGCCACGGGCGCCAATGGGCTCGCCTCGGTGCCCGCCACCGCCACCGTCGACGTGAACGCGTGCGGCGGCCATGAGCCGGCCATCACGCGCGTGGTCTCGACCATCGGCGCCACCACCAGCTCGCGGCCCAACGTCGGCAGCACGGTCACGCTCACGGCCACGGCCTTCGACGCCGACAGCGCGTGCACGCCCGCGGACTTCGTGCAGTCGTACACGTTCACCTTGATCTCGGCGCCGTCAGGCAGCGGCGTGTCCCTCAGCGGCCTGCCGCAGGGCGCGAACAACATCCCGCT